>JAUIEQ010000027.1 GCA_030429785.1 bacterium | reverse complement strand
GTATTAACGAAAGTTAAATTTTATCAGAAAAAACAAGTCGATTGACAGTCCGAGATACATAATTATCCTGTATATAAAAATTTTTTAATCTTTATTTTTTTGATTTGTGTAGATTGACAGTTTTTGCAGCATATATTACTGTACACTATTATTGTTCATATAGTTTTGTTCAGTAAAAGTAATGCGGCGGTATTTAATTTACTAGTACAATAAAACACGTATGAGGTGATGTAATGATTGCTCGAATGTTTATTAACATTTTAAATCGTTTTATGGTTACAGGACCAACCCATTGCACTGATTTGATGCTGTTTGAAAATGAAAAGGTAAAAATTACGCTCAGGTATGCGCCGGCAGAAAGTAGTTGGTGGGTTGGGACTAACATGGTTAGTGATACATTTACAGAAGTTTTTTTTCTGTACGGTAAAGTCACCTTTAACAGTCGGTATTATGAAAAAGGTCAAAGCACAAAGCTGATCCAGCAATTGGAAAATCGTTGCAATGCCATTGAAAATTCAGCGGTACTTATTGTAGAGCCAAAATAACTATGCGATAATATCAAAAGTCTCTTGAATTAGAGACTTTTTTAATGGTATACTAATAACATTATATTATATTCCTCATGCTATATATTTTTGGTAGAACATTAGACATGATCGGCAAAATCATGATTGCTTTTACTGCAATCATGGTACACCATCGTTTCTTGCAAGAGCATAGAGTTGATGAGCAAGTGTTTAGGACAATGAAACGTGAACAACGCATAGCAATGATCGGCGTTGCTTTTATGGTTATTGGGTTTATTTTAGAGATGGTCAGTACAGTAGCTGATATTTAAATTGCGGTCTCGATGCGATTATGGTTACTGGGAACAAAGGTAATGCTTTGTTTATTTTTTTATGAAGAAAGCCACTCAACAACAAACACTGCACTGGGGACTTGCGATCATATGGATGGTTGGTATTTATTTTTTGTCAGCGCAGCCAAGTTTGCATAGCGGGTTACCAAGTCGAGTTGATTTGGTTTTGCGCAAGTTAGCTCATATTACCGAATACGCTGTTTTGACATTTTTGCTTGCTCGAGCAGCATATACGCTGCATGTATGGAAATACATCTGTATTGAAATTGCTGTAGTTGGTGCATTGATATACGCAATGCTCGATGAATATCATCAGACATTTGTATTTGGTCGTTCTGGAAGCTGGGCTGATGTTGGTATAGACGCAATTGGTATTGCGCTTACATTGGTGCTTATAAAAAAGTTCTGGAAATAGTTTTGACTGATAGGTTGACAGCTTAATTGGGAAAAGCTGTTTTTTTGTTTTTATGTACGCAGTGATGGCTGTCGATAACAATGTGGAAAAAACTTGTACACAATTTGACATTTTTTATAAGAAGTGGAAAGATAACGCCGAAGCAAAAATAAATAAATGCTTTCTCAGCGAAGATTCCCCGCATGATGACCATGCACATCGTCGAGACAAGAATGGAGGACAACGGAGGATTTGTCTTAACCATTAAAGCCTTAGCTATGAAAGCAAGTACACTACGGAGGGTTGTTGGAGGAAATGTGCGCATGTTTGTCTATGCTGTGCTTATTATGATGGTGGTCGCCTCACAAGGCGGATTCAGTTTTGTGTCTGTTGCTCAGGCGGCAACTACAGGCTGGTTCTCACCAACAAGCAACAGCGGGGATTTTACTGATGGCATTGCCGGTCAAGCAGACGGTGGTGACGAAGTTGAAATACGTCAAAATCAAGTCCATTATTTTTATGGGTACAACTTTTCAATTCCAGAAAATGTTGTAATTGATGGTATCTCAATCGGCGTTGATGATCTGTACGGAGGTGGAGAGAGTGGAATACGTAATTTGGGCATTGAAATTTCGGTAGATGGTGGAAATACTTTTTCATCAACCGGAAGCCAAACCCCAGACATTGGATTGTCATCAAATGATTATATTTTCGGTGGTTCAAATGATCTCTGGGGATTGTCAATTGATCAGTCATCATTAGTTAATGGTGATTTTGTTATTCGTGTAACTGCAAGTGACTTTGGAAACAGTGGTCGATTGTTGTGGTTTGATTGGATTCCGGCGCTTGTTCACTATACAGAGGTTGGTAGTATTTCAGGATATAAATGGGATGATGCAAATGCAGATGGAGTTTGGGATGCAGATGAGCAGCCGCTCTCAGGAGTTGAGGTAGTGCTTTCAGGCGATCTGTCTGGTAGTTACACTACAGGTGCTGATGGGTTTTATGAGTTTTCGCCACTTCCAGAAGGTGATTATTCAGTAAGTGAGACTGTTCCGGCAGGATATGTTCAATCAGCTCCAGATGCTGGTCAGTATGATATTAGTGTAGGTTCAGGAAGTTGGATTCATGAAAATAATGACTTCGGAAACTATGCAGCAGGTACTGCGACAGTATGTTTGCGAGATGTGGATACTGATGCATTACTTGATAATTGGGACGTGACATTGTCCATGAATACTAATGGTTCATATGCTGATGTGGTAACACATCAAACAACAAATGGGTGTGTGACATTTGACAGTCTTGCAGTTGGTGAGTACGCGGTCACACAAACACTTGAACAAAACTGGGCGCGTGTCAGTCCAGTGGAGGGCGACTCATTTGAGTTTACTGTCGTGCCCGGCTTCACTGGTAATTTTGAATTCACCAATGAAGAAATTATTTGTCCAATGCCAATTGATGCAGTTGTTTTGATCGATATTTCAAACAGCATGGGCGAGTGTTCAGATCCGTTTTATACAGGTCTTGGCAAGGTATCATGCGAATTCCTTGGTGAAACATGGAGTGATACATTGTTGGACAATGCAAAGGTTTTAGCAAATACATTTGTTGACCAACTGACAACTGATGATCAAGTGAGCTTGGTTGTATTTGCTGGTACGCCGTCAACAGAAGTTGTGTTGCCGCTTGGTCAAGCAACATCTGATTATAAGACACAAGTGCAAGCTGCAATTACTGCGTTGGCTTCAGGAAATGGCGGAACATTTCTTGGTGGCGGTCTTGAGCTTGCAAACGAACAATTGGCAAGCAGTCTGACGCCAAAAAGTAGTGAAAAGATTTTGCTCTTTACTGATGGGCATCCGACATTACCGTCACAGCCAGGTACTGTTACAAACGGTGAGGATTTGACGTTAGTCGAAGCTGAATATCAGTCTGCGCAATTGGCTGGTCATCATATCTATACTTTTGGTATGAGCTCAGCAGTAGATGAAACGTTGTTGTCAGCTATGTCAGTAGTAACTGGCGGTGAGTATTTTGCACCAGTTGCATCTGCAGATGATATGTTGAATATCTTTAATGATAATAAGTTTGGTCAATGTGATGGATATGTTCCAAATACAGGTGACACTAGTGATGACACATCAGATGATACAACAGACGATACTACTGATGACACTTCAGATACATCTGATGACTCAAATGAAAGTGACACATCATCAAGCAATACAAATACAGGCAATACTTCATCAGGTGGTGGCGGTAGCGTAGGTCGTCCTGATATTGAAGTAAGTATTAGTTCGCTTGATGCAGTAATTAATGCAGGTGGGCAAGCTCAGATTGCAGTTATGGTAGAGAATAAAGGAAGCGCTCGTGCTCGAGATGTAGTATTGACCGTTGCTTTGCCTGAAGGATTTTCATTCCCAGGAACTGCATCTGATAACAGCACATCAACTGACAGTGTTAGTGCGGCAGCATTCTCAATAGCATCTGCTGTATCAATTGCAGTTTCAGATGATGGACGAACACAGACATGGGATCTTGGTGACTTGGATAAGCGGTCTGAGGAAGAGGTGAGTTTCATGGTAGCGGTTGATGCGACGACAGATGTGGGCGAGTACGCTACAGCAGCATCTGCGCAAAGTCAGCAGTTGACTGGAGATCGGTACTTTGATCAAAAAGAGTTGATGATGAGCGTGACAGCGCCTCAAGTACTTGGTTTTACTGATGATGCAACAGGAACTGATACTGTAACAAACAACGACGTTGCGGATGATACGGTGGCAAATGATGCAGTGCAAACAGACGCAACATCAGCTGATACAGCAACGAGCGATGGTGTTGGAGGTGACATAGCAAATGATGCTGACCCAGATACTAATGTTGGTGCATCTGAGGCTGTTAATTCAACTGATCCCAGCGTGCTTGGTTTTCAAGCATTGCCAGAAACCGGCGGTCGTCCAGTTATGCCAATGATGTTGTGGGTGATTGGGTCACTGCTTGTGTTGCTAGGTGCTGGTTTGTACCGTTATGGCTCTGCACGAGAAGTATAAAATAGCACATGTCTATAACCTATCCCGACAACAACTGTTTGTCGGGATAGGAATGACTTTGTTGAGTCTTGGTTGTATTGCTTTACTGAGTTCGGGTTGGTTGTATACGCAATTAGCAACAGCTACACCACAATCTGTATATTTACCATCTGGTGAAGAGCGTGGTGAGTATCATGAACAACTCTCGGTTAAGCAAACACATAATAGTCTACAAATTAATGCAATTGGCGTTGATGGTACGATCCTTGAAGGGGGATACGAAGCGCTTGCTGAGGGTATTTGGCGTATTCCTGGTTCATCAACGCCTGACGCTGGCAGTAATACAGTACTATCAGCACATCGGTGGATGTACGGCAAGGATCATCCAAGTTCATTTTTTGATTTAGATGAGCTTGGGGTTGGAGATCGTATTGTAATTGAATGGAACGGAAAAAAATATCAGTATGAAGTGTATGAGCAGTTTGATGTAACTCCTGATCGAGTGGATATTTTAGCTCCTACAGATGAGTCAATTGTGACATTGTTTACGTGTACACCATTGTACTCTACGAGTCATCGGTTAGTTGTGCGTGGCAGGTTGGTTGTAGCGGAGTAGTGTGAAATTGCGTGTGTTTGATAAAAAATAATAAAGTTAATATCTCTGTGGAAAAAATAGTTTGGCGTTAGTTGACAATGTAGCCTTGGTTGCTACAATGAAGCACAGAATAGCACTGACGAGTTGTCAGAACTATTCCCCAAAAATGTTTCACAATTTAATAGTACATATCGTACGGTTTCAAAAGGAGGAATTTTGAGGAGGCAATGGAGGACGCTTTGGAGGACTAATAAGGAGGTTTATTAGAACAAAGCAGACCCTTATGGTGCTTGTCCCAACTCCAGTTAACCATATTACGAACTCAGTACTTCATCAGGTACGTGCTCTTTGTAATATAACTGATATGTTGTAAGTGCTCAGATACGCTTTGTATGTGAGTTTTTTTGTCCTTTGAATATTTTTATCTACCGGAATAAATAGGTGACAATATACATTACTATTTAGTAATTGCATAAAGGTCGAGATACTTATTGTTGCTTATTTATAGAAATAGATAATTATCTATTGATTATTAACATTACAAACCTATGAAAAAGAGTTTGATTGCTTTTTCAGTCATGGCATTATTGGTAGCAGGTTTTGCTGGTGCTTCAGCTGATGTGTACTACACAGATGACCTAGCTAACTATGAAACTGGTTACCAATCAGAAAATTCTAATGACTTGAAAGAAGACAAAAGCATTGAAGTTGAAGTTGAAAACAATGCTCAAATTAGTGTAAATGCTACTAATAGTGCTAACAGTGGTAACAACGAAGTTCGAAAGAACTTGGGAAGTACTGCTATCGCTACTGGTAACGCAACTGCTTTGCAAATCCTTTCTGCAAAAGCAAACTTCAATGATATTGAAGTACTTGACGCTTGTGACTGTGGTGCTGACTACAGCTACCTTGGTAACAAAGCTACAGGTGATGAATCAGTAAATCAAAACAAAGCTGATTTTGAAAAAGACATCGACGTTACAAAGACAGAAGAAGCTGACATCGAATTTGATGTAGAGAATGATGCTCGAACCGGTGACAACGTTGTTGAAGAAAATGGTTCATACGAAACTTGGTCAAAGTGGGCTCGTGCTACACTTGATGAAGAATGGGATGACGTATACAACAGTCACGGAGACGGTTTCCACAAGACTTGGGCTGAATCTGAAGAATCAGAAGAAAGTTCAACTCCAGTTGGCGGTGACGTAGCTATCGTTACTGGCAATGCTGAAGCTGCACAAGACGTTGCTGTTTTCGCTAACGAAAACATCATCCGAGTTCTACGAAGTCCTTTTGGTCTTTAAGACTCACCACAGGTTCTCAGGACTGGCAGAGATCAGTCCTGGCTCCTGATAAGTATCTATACTATAGATATTTATTAGGAGCATTGATATTTATTGACAGCTGTGTCAAATATGAGTAACTCATTTAGTATTATTCTGACAATTGTATGATACATTCCCCATATGCTAATCGTCTCAGCGCCATACTGCTTGTATGGTTATTGGTGTTTACGCCTATCGTGCCGTCACACGTTATTGCACAAGAGTCTGACGAAACTCAAACTACTACAGAACAACCTACTGAACAAGAAAGTAGTTCAGGTGGTGATAGTGGTCTTATTGAAGAGCAGCAATCTGAAGTACCATCAGTACAAGAAGAACAAATTGTTGAAGATGAGTCTAACAATGCCGGCTCAAGTGAAGGTGATAATTCTTTGGAAGGATTGGGCGGTACTCCTTCAGATGAGCAACAGCCAGCTAGCACAAACCAAGGAAATGAGTCACAGTCTAGTCAACAAGCTGAGCAAAACCCTCAACTACAGTCTGATTCAGACTCGACTCTTGAGGGCACACAGGAACAAAGTAATGATCAAGAGCAGCAAAGCAGTGGTTCAAATACACATAGTCCATGGGATGAAGATGATGCAGTGGTAATTGTAGAAACTGGAGAGGTTAAAGGATCACAAGTTGTGGAGAATGTTGCAAATTACAATGAAGTTGATACGTCCCTTGAAAGTGGTTGTGTTGGTTGTGTTGATGGTTCAGTTGTGAATAATGAAACTGGTGCGGAAAGCACCAACCAAGGTTCGGTCGTTGAAGATGAGAGTTTGTTAGTCAATAACAACAACACCGCTGCAGTAGATAATACATTGGAACAAAATGGTACTTCAGGCACAAACACCGTTGAAGAAAACTTGGCAAATGTTGGTCTCTCAACTGGGGATATACAATTGATTACAGCGTTGTTTAATTTAATTAATTTTAATGTTGTTGGTACGAATTATTTGGCAGAGGCCTATAGTGTCGCAGGTGAAGTGATTGGAGACCTTGATTTGTCGCAGTTTACGTTGAATGAACTTGCGGGACATGTTCAAGATAGTGATGATTGGCAGAATTTTTTGGTGGCGAATTTGGCAACTGGTGAAGGTAGTTCAAATGTTGGAACTGCTAGTACTGACACTTCAACAACTATCAATAATACAAATGATGCAGTAGTTAATAATAATATTGCGCTCACTGGCGTATCTGGAAAGAATACAGTAATAGAGAACGGTAATGTTATTATCAAAACAGGTGATGTGGTGCTGGCAAATAATTTGGTTAATATTGTGAATACAAGTATTGTTGGTGAAAACTGGACTATGGTGATGGTAAATATAGTTGGTAAGTGGGTGGGAGACCTGTTGTTGCCATCATTAACAAATCCAGTTCAACAAACTGCTCCAGCAGCATCGGTGTGTCAGGGTAATTGTGGAACTGATGCAGAGCTTCTCAATGGTTCAACTGGTGATGAAAGTATCAATGTAACTGAGGGTACTGTTGATACGAGCGCAACGATTGGTGTAGTGAACGATGCAGAAGTAACTAATACCGTTGAAGTGCTTGGGACTAGTGGAGATAATGAAGCATCTGGAAATGAAGGCAACGTATATGTAGAGACTGGTGAGGTAGTAACTATGAATCAAATTCTTGATTACGTAAATACCAACATCATCAAAGATAATTGGGTGTATGGTGTTGTGAATGTAGCAGGTGGTGATTGGGGTGGTGAAATTTGGGGTGTGCCTGCTGAAGGCTTTAATGTCACGAAGCAAGGTGCTCAGATTGTGTTCTCATATACACCGCATGGCTTGTCTGCGTCAGGTGATCCAAACTCGTTAGCGCTAACAAATGGGCAGACAGGTGCGGGTAGTTCGAATGTTGCGCAAGCAAACCACAACGGTGCTTCAGTTCTCAATAATAACAATACAGCGGTCGTCAATAACGATGTTGCAATTGTTGGTACATCAGGTGAAAACATCGCTAATGACAATGATGGTGATGTGTATATTGAAACTGGAGACATTTTTGCACTTTCGAATATTTTTAACTTAGTAAACAGTACAATTGTCGGCGATCATTGGACATTTGCAATGATTAATATCTTGGGTAGTTGGCAAGGTGGTATTCATTTTGGCCAACCTGATTTGAATGTATTTGAAATCGTTGAGCCAAGTCCAAATCCTGCAGTTGCTGGCGGTATGTTGTACTACACACTTACCGTAACCAATCAAGGTGATGCGCCAGCAACTGATACATTGTTAACAGCGCATATCAATCCATCACTGGTTGAGGTTGTTGATACTGGCGGTGGCGAACATGAAGGACGATATGTATATTGGGAAATTCCATATTTGGGAGTAGGTGAAATGGCAGTACGACATTACCAAGCAAAAGTTCGTCCGGATGTAGAAGGAGCGCAGGCTATTTTCAATAATGCTAGCGTTTATTCTCCAGTTCCGGATCGAAACGAACGAGATAATTACGCAGAGACGGTCGTTATTGTTGATGGAGAGCAAGGACAGGCTGCTGAAGTTGCGTCATCAGGCTCAGCTGAAGATGTTGATAATTTAATTGAGAGCTTCAAAAATACGAACAACGCCCCAATTCTTGGTGGTAGCTTTGGAGTCAAAGTAACTGCCAACAACCCAACTCAAGAAGTGAAGGCA
>JAUIEQ010000185.1 GCA_030429785.1 bacterium | reverse complement strand
ATCCGCACCATCGAGCGCCTGAGTTGATGGGTTAAATGCTTCACCATACAAGCCAGCAAACGGCACAGCAAGCATGATCGCTGCAAACAACTTTATCGTTGCAGCTAATTTTTTGAAAGAATTCATAATTCTCCTTTTGAATATATATTTTTCACAGCACCAGATAGTAGGGGGGTGCTGCTTTGTTCCATGTATAACAGGGCGTTTTTATACGCCAATAAACGTAGAAATATATAATCTCCTTTTTTGCTAGGGGGTTACACAATCTTTAGTATCATTGTATGTTGTAAAAATTTTGTCAAAGCAAAGTAAAGAGATTAAAAGTAAAAGAAAAAAAAGCCTGTTGTATGCAAGCTTTTTTTGAAAAAAAGAAAAAAAGGAATGGGGAGCCCTAGGGCTCCCCATTCTTTGTATTACAATATATTCGATATATATTTTATAGTTGAGAATTAACAGAAGGGTGCACACGAAGATGAACCGTTGTCATGCCATGATTTTCATTCACTGCATCAATATCACCGGATGCAAGTTCAGCAATATTATTTGCATTCACGGTTTTCTTACCACTCATGGTGAAGTTATCAAGGCGTATTACATCAATTGAACCATCATTCTTAATGGAGACAACTAAGTCACCACCAACTGGAACGCCTGCTAGTGTTTCGCCGCTGCCAACCTTATTCCACGTAACTGTAGCAGTTGCCTTGATGCGCATTTTCTGTTGACCAACACCTCGAATAGGGCGCACTAAAGATTCAGTTTCATCAATATGCAAGCTATTTGCATCAATCTCTATATCAAATTTGTCATTTAAAGCTGTATCACCAATAACATCTACATCTGTAGAAATTTCCTCAATAACAAGAGCATAAATTTCAATGTTACCCCCAACAGATGATACCTGTAAACTTGCTTGTGCTTCTACGGTTGCAGCATCACGAATTTCACGGTGCTCAACAGCATCGTTACCAATAGCTCCGTCAAAATCAAAGTTTGGAGCATCAGCAAGAGCTAAGCTCAAGCGGCCAAACTGGGTGCGACCTTGAATGTAAGAACCGGTTGGATTATCAAGCGCAGAAATATCACCTTCTACAACAGCAGTAGATTTTGCAGCCAGTTTATGGTTTGCAACATTTACTTGCAATTGGCCATGTACTGGGAATACTGCAGAACCACATTCTGAACTTTCAACTTCTACGTACCCAAAAATTACCAATGTTTCAGGGTTTCCAGTTGCATCGTTACCTGAGAACTCAATAACATCAAGCTTTACATCACCCAATTTAGCTGATGCAGTATGAGAGTTAGGAGCACCGCCATTATTTTCATTTTCATGATAAGTAGTAGCATCATCTAAAATAACAATGTTTTGACCTTGCAAGAACTCACTATCAATACTGATTGTGTGTGAATCTGGACCATAATTGTTAATCAAGCGAACAGGTACTGTGCCAGAAACTTCAGATGCAATTGCAATCATTTCATTATCAACCAGCTCAAGACTATCAATAGTCAACTCAACTGCAGTACCATCAGCCAAAGTACCTACCAGCGTACCTTGACGCACACCACCATTATCTGTGGTTGGTGCATTATTCTCATCTAAAATTTCACCGTCATTTGAATGCAAGCGGAAGTTTGCATATCCACGCAAGAACTGTTTTAATGCGTTTTT
>JAUIEQ010000026.1 GCA_030429785.1 bacterium | reverse complement strand
TGGGCAGGTACTATGCCAACCGCAAAAAAAACACCGGGGCTGAGCGACTACAACTATTTTTGGGGAAATTATTCTTGCACATCCTCACTATTGATGGACTCAAAAACTTTAAACTCCGCTGGAAATATTATTTCAAACCAGATTTTTATCAAGCCATGCCTGCAGACTCAGCTGAAGGCAAACGATTACAGCAATCAATCAAAGCAGCCATGAACTATGGTCACGCATATCGACTCGTCACAATCCCTCGACTCAGAGACGCATTCAAACATGTTTTAGGTCGAGACGTCGAATTACGGCTCATACAAAATATTTCTCACAATAACATTACGCGAGAAACCATTGCAAGCAAAGAATACTTCGTACATCGACATAACGTGTGCCAAGTTCGACCTGAACGGGTGCATTTATTACCAGGTGACAAGTACACTAATTCATACCTTTTGCTAGGCGGTCTCAATGGAGAAAAATACGGTTTTTCTGTTGATCATGGTGCTGGCGAGACAGCAAAATTATTTAAAGATAATGGAACCAGCAAACCAATAGAAGCAACAACATGCAAGTTCAACAAAAAGCTTGAAACTGAAGTAGTCCAACATTGCTCAAGTGAAGGCGTCGAAGAAGTAGTTAATAAACTTTCTGAACACGGTATCGCACGACCATTTGTTGAACTCAAACCCTTTGCAGTATTAAAAGGCTAATGACGCGAACATCTCCCTGAGCTTGCCAAATAGGTGACAAAAATAGCACCAATCATGATTTTGGCACGCCCGCTATGACTATAGTCAACTTTTATTTTACCTACTATCAAACTAATCAATGGAATCAATCAAAGCATTACGAGCAATTTGCCAAGCAGGCAAAGTTGAAAAAAAACGCGGCCGGTATTGGTGGTATATTTGGTTTGGTCGCAAGCCATCTATCTACATCACTCGAATACTACTACCACTTCCTATTAGTCCAAATGTCATTAGCCTAATAAGTATTGCACTCGGGGTATTTGGAGCATACTGCATCGCCCAACCAGATATTGACAAAAACATAGTTGGAACGATCCTTGTCTATTTGTATTGGTTGCTTGATAAGGTTGATGGTGAAATTGCGCGCTACAAAAAGTTACAATCACTCAAAGGCAAATACCTTGATGAAGTAGCGCACTTTTTTCTTCCTGGACTTTTTTTCTTTGGCATCACCATACGAGCACTTGCGCTCTATCCAGCGGTCGGCACCGTTGTTATTGGTATTGTTGCTATACTGTGCGTTACTGGTATTCGGTTTAGTAACTTTTTTCCAAGCCTATTGATTGGCAAAAAAGCTTTGAAATACCAAGATATATATCTCAAAAATACAGCTGCTGTACCACCTACCGAGTCTTCGCAACAAAAACCTAACACAAGCATGTTGCAACATGTAGCTCGATGCTACCACCAGTTTCAAACATTATTTATGATCAATGCGGTTTTGCTAATTATATTACTACTTATCAAAACCACATATCTCACACCAGATGCCGGCATAGCTGTTTTTTTGGTGGGTTATGCGTTGTATTTAGCACTGAATCTTTTTGAGGAAATAATCAAAAAATACATTCGTCTTGAGCAAGAAACTAAACGAGAGCTTGAAAAAATCCTACAATAAGAACATACCTAGAAATAACCAGGCTGTGAATAGAATGTGACTATATATTCTTGTCAAAACAAAATTCCTGCGATAAGGTAAAGATCACATAATCAGCCTATGCTCACATCCCCTAATTTGAAACGAATACTGACTATATCTCCACATGCCGACGATATGGAAATCGGCTGTGGTGCCACGGTCGCTAAGCTTGTTGAACACGGCAAAGATGTTTTTGGTGTGACACTATCTATCACCGATCCATCTATCGCCCACCTGTATACAGAGCAAGATTTCTATAATGAAGCATATGCAGCACATGATACATTAGGAATTCCAAGAAAAAACTTAATCATAACTGATTTTAGACGTCGACACTACCCAGAACACAGGCAAGAGCTACTTGACTATCTTATTCAAATTAACAATTTTATCAAACCAGACGCAGTGCTGATTCCTTCATATGACGACATGCACCAAGATCATATCGTCATTGCACAGGAATCTTTCCGCGCATTTAAAGACTGTACTATTGTATCGTGCGAATTACCATGGAACAGAATTCGTACCGTTATCAACTACTACTCCCTTGTTCAAAAACATCACGTAGAGAAAAAAATCAAAGCACTACATTGTTATAGGTCACAAAATGTTCAGCACCGCGCACGACCTTTTTCCGAGGAATACGTGCACAGCCTTGCTATTACACGAGGTGGAGCCATCAAACAACAGTACGCCGAGGCTTTTGAAATTGTTCGACTAATCGGTTAAACATGATTACATTTCCTCATATACAACGAGTCCTTGCGATCTCTCCACATGCCGATGATATGGAGCTTGGTTGTGGCGGCACGATCGCACAAGCCATAAACCAAGGTATTGAGGTATATAGTCTTGTGTTATCACTTCGCAGAAAAACACTTGCTGCTGATTTTCCTGAAGAAGAAATGTATAACGAAATCTATGCTGCCCATGATACGCTTGGTATTAGCCGTGATAAACTATTACTTGCTGATTTTGAACACAGAATATTTCCAACAATCAGACAAGAATTATTAGACTATCTAGTGACGATTAGCAAGCAAATCAAACCACAAATGGTTTTATTACCTTCATTTGACGACATGCACCAAGATCATATCGTTATTGCACAAGAAGCGTTTCGGGCATTCAAAGACACTAACTTACTTTCATACGAATTGCCGTGGAATCGAATCAAAACAACCTTGAACTCATATGTTGTGCTGAAAGAATCTGACATTCAAAAAAAAGTAGACGCATTACAATGCTACAAATCACAAATTAAATGGAGTTTAAAAAAACCAAATAGCACAAGCTATCTGGCACCAGATTACATTCGCAGTCTTGCGGTAGCTCGTGGCGGTGCAATCAAGCAGCAATACGCTGAAGGATTTGAAATAGTGCGCTTAATTGATTAATCCTTGTGTGCATAAATCATTCGTGGTTTTCGTGACCAAGTAACAACGTACTTTTTTGATTCCAAAAACTCAACCAATTCTTCAGGCTGGTGATTGTCATACGTGTGCCATTCAATTGCCATATGCGGCAATGCAGCCAATGTTTCATCAGAAGCGTTCAAAAGAATGTCGTACTCTGCTCCCTCACAATCAATTTTTGCCATATCAAAACGTTTGACTTGAGTCATTTCTAACACCTGCGCGAGTGATACAGTCTCTACGGTAATTGAATTTTCCATACCTCGTTTTTTGTTCTGAGTATATACATTGTTCATTGATGAGTTTGTTGGGTTAACAAATAATTCAAGCTTACCACCAGCCTTTCCGACAGCCTTATCATACATCACTACATTTTCTTGCAAATTATTCAGCTGAATATTTTTTTGTAACAACTCTAGATTTTCTGGATCTGGCTCAAATGAAAAAATCTTTGCTTGAGGGACTTTTGAACTAATAAACAACGCTTCAGTCCCAACATGCGCACCGATATCGAGCACAAAATATGGCTGATCAGCTGAAATATTCTCATACGAACCATAAATATGGTCAAGCCATACATGAAACACGATCATCAAATCAATAGATCCGTTGCGAAGCCATAGAGACTGGCCGTTACGTAATACAACAAGCACTTTGCCTGGAAAAGATTTTATTTTTGAAGGTAAAATAAATTTGTGCCAATTTTTGAGTAATCGTATTTTTGCAATTGTCCGTTGTATAGAAAGTTTCATGTGTTTATATTTTTTGTAGTATTGAATCAATAGCAAGACCTCTTTGCTCCCATGTATATTGCTTACCATCATCAAATGCTTGTTCAGATAATTGTTTGCCTAATTGCTGATCATCTATCAAACGAACAAACGCATCATACCAATCTTGTGCCACAAGTGCATCTACTAACAGTGCATTTTTTTCGTGATGTAAAATTTCAACTGTAGCCTGGTTTCTCTCTGCAACAATAGGTCGCTCAGTTGCCATATATTCATAACACTTGGTTGGCAAATCACCAGGACCATCTCCCCCAAACGGCACAATCAAACAATCTGCAGCGCGATAATACTTCATCACATCGTTATGCAGCACGCGCTCTCGTACAATTACTTGATGCGACAATCCGTATTCAGCTATTTGTTTTGTAAGTGGTTCAACTTCTGCTGTTTTTGCGCCTAAAATATACATATATATATTATGATTGTGGTGGTTTTGTAATTTTTGAAGCGCTTCAAAAACCGGGTTAAGGTCATATGCAAGCAACTGCCCTGCATACCCAACCAAGTAACCATCTTGAGGAAGGTTTAGTTCTTGCCTCAGCTCTGCTTGTGACGTATTGTAATCAAACAAATGATATTCCGTAACGCCGCAATGCGCTACAACCGTTGGCTTGCTACTTACGTGCAATGCATCAATCAATACTTGTGAAATACCAACTACAGCATTAGCTGAAAGCTTACTTATAGCCCATAACAATGGCTCAAACCATTTTTCAGCTAATCGATGCACCTCGAACACAACTTTTTTTCTAAAAATAAATCGAAATAAAAAGGCGATTGGCGCTAACTTGTGATCACGAAAATATATAATATCGATTTCATTACGTTTTGCAATGATAGCTTGCACAAAATCTCGATATGAAACGGGTAATGAAGTAATTGACAATGGGTTGATTTCTTTTTCTGCAAATATTACTTCAAGGGGTTTACTTAACTTGCTACGTGTCATGATTGATACCTCATAATCAGACAGTTGGTTAAGTGCATTTGATGTTTTTAAAACACCGCGAACATGAGATCGTGTTAAAGCAAGATTCGACTGGGTGATATAACAAATGCGTTTCATATATCAATATTCAAGATCGTCTCGACTATTAATAATAGTAACCTTATCAATACCGCTAGTATTCGACAGCTCCCGAGTGAACTCTGTTAATTTCTTCATGTCACGAAGCTTGATGTTATAAATAAACTCAAGCAAAGCACCTTGTTTGTGAGCATTCATATTAACAAGCAATGAATCCTTAAGGTAATCTTTGAACAAATCGTCAAAACTTTCTGGACTCGCAATATGTGTATCCACATAAAAGCTCACTAAGTAATCATGTCGCCTCATTGAACCAAAATCTATTTTCCACAACATAATGATAATCAATGAAATAACAAGCGTTGCGATCACCCCAATGCCGTAATTACCAGTACCAATTGCCATACCAATGACTAAAGAAAAGAAAATAAACGACGTGTCCTTAGTGTCTTTCACAACAGTACGAAAACGAATGATAGTAAAAGCTCCAAGCAATGCAAACGCACGTGCAAGACTATTACCAACTACCATCATGGTCATAGCAATCAGCATGCTAATGATCACCATCGTAAACACCAATGATTGAGAATATGAAAGACCTTTGTGTGTTTTTCTATACACCCAAGCCACAAGTAAGGACAGCACAAACGTTACTGCAAGCCGTAGTACGATCTCCAACAAACTCACTGACTCAATCCCTCCTACTCCTAAAAAAGCTGCTATATCCATAGTTCCTACGTTATTATTTATTTTTGTAATAATCAAATGTTTTTTTCAAACCTTTTTCAAAAGTCCATTGTGGTTCCCACCCTAAATACTCTTTTGCCTTGCTAATATCAGCCTTGGTGTGTCGAGACTCAACAACAGGATCAGCATGCTTGGGTTGCAAATCACTATGCGCCCACTCAAGTAAGGTAGTAGTAATATTTACAATAGAATTGTTTTCACCTCCGCCAATATTGAATGTCTGACCATAGGCGTTTTTGTTACTTGTTTGTGCAGCTAAAATATTAGCTCGTACCACGTCTTCAACAAAAGTAAAATCCCTCGTCTGCTCGCCATCCCCATAAATAGTTGGAGCGATGTTATTCGTAATCATAGTTATGAACTTTGGTATAAAAGCTGCATACTGACCTTCTGGGTTTTGCTCTGGTCCATATACATTAAAATACCGCAAGCTGATAGTCTCCATGCCGTACAACACATTAAACAAACGACAATATTCCTCTCCGGTGAATTTTTGCAACCCATACGGTGACATATAGTTTGGGCTCATAGCCTCATGAACTGGTAACGTAGGCTGATCGCCAAAAATTGATGAGCTAGAAGAAAATATCACTCGCTTTACATTATGTTCCTTTGCGGTTGTTAAAATATTTAATGTTCCAGTAATGTTGGCGTGATTGCTTTTTTGTGGTTGATCAATAGAAAACTGCACCCGAGCGAGCGCAGCCAAATGAAACACTGCATCAAAACTATATTGCTGAAAAACAGCTGAAACATCATCGCAAATATCCTGGTTAACAAAAACAAAATTAGGATTATCAGCATGAGGGTCTATCATAACTGCTTTTCGACCTGTTGACAAATTATCAAGCACAACAACTGAATGACCTGCTTGTAATAACTGTCTGGTGAGATGCCCACCGATAAATCCAGCTCCTCCTGTAACTAAATACAACATAATAATAACTATTTATTAGTAATCATTAACAAGCCTGTGATGCATTACAGATTCACAGTACTTTGAGTACGGTTCACGATTTAATTGATACTCATACAATATATCACGAAACCATGCGGGTAACAAATTATTAAACTTGACTTCCATAATCACTACTTCTGAATCCAAAATAGGCGTATACGCATCTTCAAAATCTCGATGCTGCTCCAAACATGACTCAATGTCATAATCAAAAGTAATACGAATTTTTGAATCACGCTTACCAATAAATGGCTCACGTTTGTACCGCACCTGCACCATAGGTTGTAACCCAAATAATGTATGAGCACGTACATATTCCTCCCACACTTTTTTGTCAACTTTGGCAACTTCATTTTTGTGATCAAGTCGTGCAGTAACAAAAGCATCGAGGTCATCTACACCGAACACCATACGATCTTTCACAACTGTCATGTCATACTTTCTCTTGATTTCCAAAAAATACTCTTGAACAGAATCAAACTGATCCGCATACGCACGCACACGAAACTTTCGCCGTGCTTTTGCGCCATGGATTTTTTCATAAAACGACTTCATATTAGGACTATCAAAGTACAAACTTGTAACCCAATAATACTCTTGCCCAGTAAGTTGGAGATATGGATCAAGTAACATTTTCTTTTTCAAGAAAAACCTAATCTTATCAGCAACCTCCCTTGGTAGCTGGTACTTGAATTCAAATCGTTGAAAATGTAATTTCTGTTTCATAACTAATAGATCACGCCAATAGGAAGAGAGTCGTTACTGTGTATTGACTCTGGCACATACTCAACAAAACCTTGCAAATGTATATACTCTGGATCATTCGGTGCTACCGAAACATCACCCATTGCATCTTTGGTATTATTATTCACTTGTTCAAGTGTTGAGCCATACAACACAACAAATGATGTATCAGCCCAAATTGTAGAATTGTATATATCTGCATGCGCTGGACCAAAGGCTGCCTTTTTTTGATACAATGACACACCTTCTTGAGTGTTCACAATAGTGTTATTACTTGCATGAACTTGCGACAAATCTTTTGCTGCAATACCGATTATAGCTGTATCTATACTGGTATTAAAAATCACCACATCCGAATGTTCGCCAATGCTAATGCCTTTATCACCGACGTTATGTATTGTGTTGCTCGTGATCAAACTGTTTGAAAACGAAACATCAATTCCGTCATTACCAATATTTTCAAAAATATTATTTTCAATGAGAGGCGCTGCGAAATCAACATCAAGCGCATCAAAACCAGTGTCACGAAATACATTATTAGCAATACGACCAGCAGTATGTTTAAAATTAAGCGCATCGTCACCAAAGCTACTAGTAAAAACAGAATTGCTAACCGCTGCTTCACCAACGTCATGCAAAGCCAAACCACCACTGACAAAAAGTCCGTTGCGGTAGTCTTGTGATGTGTTCGAAAATCGCACGTGCTCAAATACACTACCCGTAGCCTTGTTACCTGTCACCAAAAACACTCCCCACGGATCATCTGAACTGCTTGAGAATACAATTGGCTTCTCGCTTGAACCTTCAGCCAGAACTTTTGCATACGAAAATATAGAAACATCTTTTGCAAACAGCAAAGTTGTACCTGGCATAATTTTCAAAATAGTTGTCTCAGGCACAATCACATCTTCACTAAATGCTACACTGCCCTGCAAAAGCACTTCTCTGCCTTCACCTGAAACAAACATCGGATACGTATTCAAAAATTCAGATTTTGATTGCGCGATCTTATCCAGCATGTCAAATTGTTTGCCGTTAACTACCTCCATATCAAGATCAACTTTTTTTTCAGTTAATGGATTATATAGTTTGATTTTGGGCTCAGTATCTACAGGATCCAACAAGCCAGTAGTGCTAACCAACAGCGTATATGTATTCATATTATACTCGGCAAAACGTGGATGTTCATCAGCATAGGTTATAGTTGAAGCTATTACCTGATTTACATCCGCTATATATCGTTGTTCGTCGCGCTCAAAATTACCGATTGCAACATCTGCTTCGTCGAGTGTGTTATTATTATTACTATCCAAAAACAACGTCAACGGACGCGCATCTCCTGCTGACTCAATCGTGACTTCACGTAGCTCAAGTACTGGTTTTGTCAACGCTTTAATATGAATAACTAATGACGCAGATGGAGTGCTCGTATATTCATACTGACCACTCACACGGCTTTGTGTTAACTGATCTTGAATGTTAGCAGCATTAGCAATAATCCATTCACGATGCTGATTAATAGTAGCATCAACCTCACGATTGCTCTGTGCCTTGATGCTGTCTTGATATAATGGCACGCGTACTCGCTCCCACAACGTATCATAGTATGCTAATTGCGCTGCAGTATTTTTTTCTGATGTCACTTCCCACAACAACTGATCACGTTTGAGTCGAAACTCAGGATTGTTCAATATTCTTGTCACGACTGGATTGTAGTCTCGATCAATTGATTGACCTGGTGACCATTGATTAACATCCCATGGTATAAATCGCAGTTTGCCAGTTGTTGGGTCAAAATATAGTCGA
>JAUIEQ010000184.1 GCA_030429785.1 bacterium | reverse complement strand
ACAATAATCGATGGGTGCCGATAACAACATCAGCTTTGCCTTCACGTAGATCCTGAATTGACTGTTGCTGGGTTTTTGTGTCAGTCCATCTGCTGAGCAATGTTACGGTAATGCCAAGAGGTGCGAGTCGTTTCTTGAATGTATCATAGTGCTGTTGAACCAAAATGGTGGTTGGAGCAAGCAGTGCAACTTGGCCACCGTGTTGCACAATGCGATACGCGGTCCGAAGCGCTAGTTCAGTTTTGCCAAAAGCAACATCGCCACACAACAACCGATCCATCAGCTCACCACTAGCAAGATCTGAGCTGATATCATCCCATGCTTGTTGCTGATCTGGTGTGAGTTCATACGGAAAACTTTCTGCAAGTTGCGTTTCATCGGGATGTGGTAGTATTGGTTCAGTGGTTTGTAATTGTCGTTTGGCTGCTAGCGCTATGATTTCGTGTGCAAGTTGTAATGTTTCCTCTCGAATTTTAGCAACAGTTGCCATCCAGGTTGTGCCTGAGAGCTTATTGACTTTTGGTTGTGGCTCACCAATATATTTGGTGAGTTTGTTGGTCTGGTAGGGAGGAACATACAGTTTGTCAGCACCGTGATAGTTGAGTAGGAGATACTCCTTGGTGATTCCATCAATATCTTGTTGCTGCATGCCGGCAAATCGAGCGATGCCATGATCTTGATGCACAACATAGTCACCGGGTTTTAGTGTATTCAGTGCTAGCTGTTGTTTGCGTTTTGAGGTGCGCGTCGCAGATCGAGTATTCGTGGTTAGAAATGTTGTTTTGGTTAATGCGCAGTGCCAGTTGTCGTGATAGACAAAGGCAGGAACTTGCGTCGGTGATATTTCAGAATCAGGTAGGTCAGTGTCGCTGGTGACCAATACAATATCGCTCTGTTTGGTGGAGAGGTAGTGAGCAAGTTGTGCTTGGCGTGGGCGTTGCGGTAAAACAGTTCCGCCGCACATGACAGCATGATTGCTTGTATTTATTCCATAGGAAATTGTTTGATGATTTTTGAAATAATGTGGTAGCTGTCTGAGTACATGACTGTCTGCAATAAGCAGTGCGGTGAGTGTTGGTGTATTGTTCAACGTTATTTCTGGTTGTGTTGGGATGATAAGTGATGGGAGGTTTTGTCTGTTCGTCTGTGTAGCGTGGTCAAAATAATATAATTGAGTGATTGTATTATGATCAAACTCAATACGAATTGGTGAGTCAAATCCAGTTAGCCATAGATCAATAATGTCACCTCGAACAGCTAGTGTGTGTGGTTGGTCGACATAAGCATTTTCAAACAACCCTGCTTCAATGAAGATTCTTTTGAGTTTGTAGAGAGAGTAGTTGCTGCCAGGGGCAATTGTTTGTGTTGCTGGAGGTGTGGTTTGTGAAATCGTCTCAGCGTCTTCTTTGGTTGCGACTATAACAGTTGGTACGTTGTTGAGGATAGTGTACTGCCATGTCAGTGAGTTCTTTTCATAGGAAAGCGGGTGATACGCAGCATCAAATATTTGCTGCCAATATTCAAGCAACCTCAGTAGTTTTTGTTGCTCAAGGACTGATTCAACCAACCACAAAACAGCTGATTGTCCCGTCAGTGGGGCGTGCATCAGCGCAGTCATGACATACGTGGTCATCGTCTGCGTAGGCAGCTCAGTGAATGCGAATGATTCTCCGGCAGCTAGGCGGGTTCTGAGAGCTTGTATGTCGGTATTTGCAGTGAGTG
>JAUIEQ010000025.1 GCA_030429785.1 bacterium | reverse complement strand
CGAGAACGTAGCCTCGGTTGACGTGTCACGTAAAGATAATTCGGCTCGAATCATGTTTCACGAGCCAGATAGAATTCATCCAGAAAGTTTGAATCAAGAGTTTAGAGAACTAGGTTATTCATTTAGTAATAAACCATTTAAACATCAGAAAAACTCATTGTTTTACAAAGATCAAAGTGGAAAGCGGAGATTAAATAAAGCTGTAGTACCTAAAGTAATGAAGTCTCTAACTTTGGCATTGGTTTTGCTCGTTGTATTTTTTATTGTTGAAAAACTGCAGCTGGGACGCTTTGTCTCAGTTGATGCTAAGTCGTCATTGATCGCCTTCTTCTTACTGGGACTTGTAGCTGGGCTTTCTAGCTGTGCTGCTCTTGTTGGGGGACTACTCCTTTCTATGACAAAACAGTGGCATGAGATGTATATTGATGATGACACGAACAAAAAGCAACCGCATGCCTTATTTCATGTTGGCCGTTTAGTAGCATTTTTTATTCTCGGTGGAGTATTAGGAGTTTTAGGTGAGACAGTCTCATTCAATAACACAACTGTCTATGCTGCTTTAGTTATGATCATTTCGGTTGTTATGCTGCTGCTGGCTCTACAGATGCTTGAAGTTGCCTGGGCTCAGAGATTTCAAATCCGACTGCCTAAATTCATCTCTCGAGCAGCAGCCAATGAGCAGACAGTCCGCGGTAAGTATATGCCGTTTGCGACTGGCGCCTTAACTTTTTTCCTGCCGTGCGGGTTTACATTAATAGCCCAGGGGATCGCTTTAACAACAGGAAGTTTTATCCAGGGAGGTTTGACTATGCTTCTATTTGCTATCGGTACATTGCCAATATTGCTAGGCATTAGTTTCACTGGCTTAAAATTCACAAAAAAGCCCCACTTAACTGCCAAGTTTTCTCACGTAGCAGGGATTGTGATTGTTTTCTTTGCTATTTATAACATTAACGGTCAGTTGAATGTTTTGGGTTATACGAGCTTGAGTGATATACGGTTTGGCAGCAGCAAAACTATCGACGTGCCTGTAGGTGGTATGTCAGTACTTGAAGAGCAAATACTATCATTTACGGCACAGGGCTTTGAATATATCCCTACAGGACCGACCATTTTGCAGTCAGGTGTGCCAACCAAGCTGGTTGTACAAGATAGAGGAATTTTGGGGTGTGGAGCGTTTATCGCAGCCAGAGGACTTTTTAACGGTTATGTAGCACTTGAACCAGGAGAGAATATAATAGATTTAGGTGTTCCCAAAAAAGGCACCTATAAAGTCACTTGTTCAATGGGCATGGTGCCCCCGGTGACGGTAAAATTTCGATAAATTAAATATAAACCTATGAATCAAACAATAATTATTCAAGGCATGCACTGTGAAGCTTGCAAATCACTAATCACTATGGAGCTTGAAGAAGCTGGCTTAGAAGATAAAGTGAAGACAATTTCGTTACAGGATAATAACATGGGGGAGTTGGAGCTTGATGATGTATCTGAAGAAGAGGTAGAGCGTATTAAGACCGCTATAAATAACATGGGATCTTATTCTGTAGTATAACGTTTTATGACCAAACAACAATTCCCCATAATTGGCATGCACTGTGCCGCCTGCAGGCAGCTCATAGAGAAAATGGTGGCTAAACTAGAAGGCGTGCAGCATGTTTCTGTGAATTATGCTGCTGAAAAAATGAGCATCGAATTTGACGATAGTAAATTATCTCTAGAGGATATTAAAAAGGCAGTCGCCAGCGCTGGTTCATATACGCTGGTCGAGAATCAGGCTAATGAGACAGTTCTTGCATCTCCTCATGAAGCTCAGAATATGCAGCATGACCACGCTTCAGCCTTAAAAAAGAAAGAATACCAATCACTTAAGCGCACTGTGGCTTGGGTAGGGATAGCCGCCGCTCCATTCATGGTCATGATGGCCTATATGCTGCTTGCTGTGTATGGTGTTGTGGTTATGCATCATGCCCCCCTTGGTTTTATCGAATTCTCATCAAATGGGTATCGTATCAATACTTTTTATATATTACAGTTTTTACTCGCCACGCCAATCTTATTTATAGGCGGAAGCCAGTTTTTTGTAAGCGCCTGGAATGCGCTTAAAGCGCGAGCTGCTAACATGGACACGCTCATTGTGCTCGGTACTCTAACCGCTTGGTTGTTTTCTAGTGTAGTTACATTTTTTCCCCGCGTATTTCGTGATTTAGAGATAGAGGTGTTTTTTGAGGCCGCTGTTTTTATTGTTTTCTTTATTTTACTTGGACGGCTGCTTGAAGCGCGCGCTAAGGGGCAGGCAAATGATGCAATCAAGAAGCTATTTGAATTGCAAGCAAAAGAAGCCACGATTATAAAAGACGGCAAAGAGGTCCGCGTGCCCATTGATCAAGTACAAGTTGGAGATGTGATCATGGTTAGACCAGGCGAGAAGATTCCGGTTGATGGAACTATTAGTCAAGGAGCTAGTACTATTGATGAATCAATGGTTACAGGCGAGTCTTTGCCAGTAGAAAAAAGCGAAGGCGATCCAGTTATTGGAGCAACAATTAACAAAACAGGTAATTTTCAATTTATTGCTGACAAGGTAGGCGCTGATACGATGCTTTCCAATATCATTAAAATGGTAGAAGAAGCGCAAGGTACGACTGCTCCTATACAAAAGCGGGCAGATCAAATTTCATCAGTGTTTGTACCTATAGTAATAGCGATTGCTGTGTTGGCTTTTATCTTCTGGCTGACTATCGGGGTAAATCTAGGCTGGATTCCAGCAGATGTCAGCGCAGTCCAGTTCGCAATTTATATTGCCGCAACTATTTTGATTATCGCGTGTCCATGTGCCCTTGGTCTGGCTACGCCAACAGCTGTCATGGTGGGTACGGGTAAAGCTGCACGAGCTGGCATATTGATCAAAGATGCAGAAAGTCTCGAACGAGCGCATAAGATCAATACAATAGTCTTTGATAAAACCGGGACTCTCACTAAGGGTACTCCGGAAGTAACAGATGTCGAGTGTAGTAAAGGTGTAGATCAAGTAGGGTTGATGCGCCAAGCGTATGCAGTTGAGCAATTATCGGAACACCCCCTATCAGATGCGATAGCTAAGTATGTAAGCACGCAATTGTCGGAGGATTTAAAAGTGGCCGCAGATTTCAAAAATCATGAAGGAAAGGGAGTAGAAGGCATGGTCGATGGATCTTTGATAGTGATAGGAAATAAAAAATTATTTGCAGAAAAACAGATTCAATATGATTCTGTATTATTGGACAAGGCTGATGCGTTTAATGCCAAAGGCAAGACAGCAGTATGCATGGCGGTTGATGGAAAACACGTAGCTATTTTCGCAATCGCAGATGTGGTTAAAGATGACGCGCGGGCAGTAGTAGAAAGTCTGCATAATTTAGGCATACAAGTCGCAATGCTCACTGGCGATAATGAAAAGACCGCTCAAGCCATCGCCCAAGAATTAAACATAGACAAGGTAATAGCAGAAGTCTTGCCTCAAGAAAAGTCTGCCAAAATTAAAGCCCTGCAATCAGATGGCATAGTCGTAGCGATGGTTGGCGACGGGATCAATGACGCGCCAGCTTTAGCTCAGGCTGATATTGGCATTGCCATGGGTACTGGTACTGATGTAGCTATTGAAACAGGAGATATTGTGCTGGTAAAAGGGACGCTTAATAAAGTTCTTGAGACTATTGAGATGTCACGACTAACACTTGGTGTCATCAAGCAAAATCTTTTTTGGGCGTTTGGTTATAACACGGTAGCTATCCCAGTTGCAGCTGGAGTATTGTTTCCGATATTTAGCCTGTTGCTTTCCCCGGTTATAGCCAGTGCTGCCATGGCCTTTAGCTCAGTCTCAGTAGTACTCAACAGTGTCCGCCTAAAATCGTTAACAACACAGAATAAACTATTTTCAAATGCGTTATTCTATTTAGGTATAATTACATTCGTGCTTCTGGCTGGGTACATTGGCTTTACCTTGAATAAATAAGCTAGGTACCTGACTTCATATATAAAGGGGTTGGGGTCGATGGGGGTGTACCCAGGGGGTCAGGATTGCAATACTGGTACGTAGAATGTATCTTGATTCTCTCTAATCCAAGTTCGAACAGCCTCAACAGTCCGCTGCCATCAAGCTTTTTTATCCACCAACCGAGCAGGTGGCGGGTTATGATCTGCTATAGAACGAGATTTGTTTCCGCAGGAGATGGATGAAGAAGTTTTTACAAAAACGTGAATTTAGTTCACGTTTTTGTGTTTTGTGGTTATAATATATATAATTATTGCCACTAAAGAGATAAAAATGACTTATTGACTGGTGTGATCATATAAAAAACTATTGTACTCTGGGATTATATAGTATAGTATTTTACCTGAATAAAGATTAGTTAATTTAGCAATATGAAAAATATTGAAACAGCCCGGGGATTATCAAGAAATGAAGGTTATGAGCGCTCTCTTGTAGTAGACGATGTTGAATTAGATGCAAAGGGTAGTGATGGCAGTCTCGATTTGCCTTTTCGAGTTAGACAAAATGGGGGTATTTCTGAGAAAGAGATCAATGAAGCTTATGCTTGGCATCGTTTATTTAATGAAAGTTGGATCACGGCACATGAGTTGGGTAGGCTGTCCTATGAGGCAAGTGCTGAAAAAGAAGGAGAAGCTTTTAAAATCGAGACAGAAAAACTCCGCCAGATAAAAACATTCATTGAGGCCGACTTTTCTGATGGTGAGTTCCGTGAGCAGCTTGCAAGTATTCGAGAATTACTTCCTCGGCCATTTCAGGAAATGGTTGGCATGGAACAAACCCAACCGCATATGGGCATTGATCCAGTCGAGCATACATTCAATATGCTTGAAAGACTTGATACTGAAGGGCTATCAATCAAGGATCGTCAAGTTGCACGTATGGTCGGAGTATTTCACGATGTGGGTAAAGTGTATGATGCAGGGGCTAGAGAACATCCTAAACGGTCCAAGGAAATAGCTCAGGATTATTTGGAGAAAATGGGTTATGATGCAGAGATGAAAAATAGGATCCTTGTTCATATTGAGTGGCATGACGCTCTCGGAGAAATAGCTCGACGAGACGGCAGAAATATTCTTGAACCTCGTGATGTGGCTACTTATTTTCCAAACGAGCAGGAGCTAGAATTGCATCGCCGAATTGTTAAGGCAGATGTTGCGTCTATACCTGGCTTAAGTAAGTACTTGCCAAATATAGAGGCGGTATATAAATTAATGAATGATCGGTTAAAAGCTGAGGGGCATTTGATTGATGTTCATTCAGTAGAACAAGTTCCTGTACAAGAAGTCGAAGAAGAAGAGTTATGGAGCATTGTCGGCGATTTGTGGGAAGAGGAGTACTTTGACGAGATTGATGTATATGAAGCAATGCGTCATCGTAATAAGAAATATCAAGAATATCAAAAAGATAACCCTGAAGCAGCAGATCTTATTGAGCGAGCTGTTGTGCAATATAGTCTGCAGGGTAATGGAAGTGCGCTCAAAGCTTTGCAGCTAACTGGTCGCGAAACTGATAGATCAATAGTGTCTGAATTGGAGAAAAAGTATAATACAAAACTTGATCAGTTGAGGTTGGCGGTTGAGATGTTTTCTATGACGTATCACTTATGGAATACTGATAATGATGTGCTGCGAGGAGGTGATGACGGTCCTGATGTAGATATTGAGCCACATTTGAAAGATACGATTTTGAGACAGCTTAAAGAGATTAAAAAATCAGCAATTTTTATGTCTCAATATTGTGTCGAAGCGACTCATGTAACTAATCCAGCTGCCAAAAAAGAAATTGATCGCGTAGAAACATTGCTTAAATCAGATACAGGCGAAGCCGCACATTTTGAAGGAGATGGGGTGTACACGGGCATTCTTGGATCATATAAAGACTGGGATGAGTATCGAGGTTATAGTGAATCTAGTCAATATGCACTACGCATTCCCTTAGCCGATACATTGCCGATTCTTGTTAGCTATAATTATCCCAAAGCAATGAGTAATGTTTTGTGTGAGGGGTTGTATGTAAGAGAACATGAATCAATTTCAGCAGTGCCACACGGTTTGGTGCAGTGGAGGCAAAGTGCTTTTGATTATGACGTAATCACAGGTTGGAAAATAGAGATGCTTGAAGAGTTACTTGGTGGCGAAGTGCAGATAGTAGAAGATGAAGAGGGTAAGGAGTGTGTGGTGATGGATACTGATGAGGAGCCAATTGTTTGGGGGGCGATATTGAGGGCCTTGAGAATAAGGCGTTTTATTCCTAAGTCAGAATTAAGTAAAAGTGCATTGGAGTATAATGAAGCAGCATTTGAAATATATGAGCAAGAATCTGATAATGAAGTGACGATTAAAATTCCCAATCAGCCGTACCAGTATTTAGATGGGCAGGAACAAGATGTAGTAAATATCAGAGGAGTGAAAGGAGTGTGAATTGAACAAAGCGAGTTCTTGTTACTCAAAAAGTTGATCAGAGGGTAAAGCATAGATTGTGTCTGTTTGTTATTGATATCAATTAAGATGTTTAAAAAATGAGTTCTTTCAATACTTGTTTTGGTTTTTATGATATTGTTCCAATAACAATAATCAAAGATTGTATTAATCAGTAATTATGTAGTATTTGTGTATGCGACGCAAAAGTACCTATGAAAAAAAGTTTGAATCCAAGTATTCAAAAGTAATCAAGACAGCCGGTGACAAGACAGCAAGTGGCAAGGACTGGGAAGTAGACCGTCAGGTTCTTAATAAAGAGCGTCAATTACGTGAGCATTATGGTGATGCAGTGTTTGATTTACAAGAAACAAAAGCATTGATTATGCAGAGTCTGCATGCGGAACGAGCGTGTATTGACAACAAAGAGTTGTTGTCGGGAGATGGTTTGATTAATCGGAATGTTGTCTATAATGAAGATGATGGTGACGGTTACTTTGTTATTACCGAAGCAGATGGAGATTTGACACAAGCAACACTTGGTGATTTGGTGACTGATATTGCATACGGCATTGAACATACAATAGACACCAAAGCAGTTCCGAGAAATGTTTTGAATCAGTATGTACTTGAGAAAGCTAAAGCAAAAATACGTCAGTTGTTTGATATTCAGTTGCTGCTGGCTGAGGAAGCAAGGCTTGCGCGTGGCCATGATTCTCAGTTTAGAAATTTTATTAGTTCAATGCGAACATCAAAGCAAAAAAAATTGGAAGCAGGCGGTGAATATCGAGAAAAAAGTAGCGGGTTGTTATTTGAGCAGCAAATGATAGACTTGATCAAGCAGTTGGAGATTGATTTGCCTGACTTGAGTATTTCAATCGCAGAATCTGATACATTGGAAGACATTCATGATAAAGTTGATTTTGTGGTTGAGGTTGTGGCGCACAAACGAGGTGTGTATGTTGAGAAAGAAGATCAAGATATTGCGCCAAGCGAGCATGTATTCGGCATCCAGTTTACTACGAACACAAGCGAGGATAGTATGCAGCGTAAAGAACAACAAGTATTTCGAAAAAAGCGTGATCTTCGATTTATTCAAGAGAGTAAGCTTGATGATTTATTACTCGTTGCAGTTCCAGTTACATCAAATGAAGTAGTGAGGAACTATCGTGTGTGGGAAAAGCTGGGTAAGCCCTCAGGAGGACCAGCAAAACTCTATGATACCAATACCAAGCTGCAAATCCTAGAGCAGTTGTTTCAGGGTATTGGTCAGAGTGATCTTGTTGCAGAGCATCGAGAGGAGTTGGTGGCGTATTATGACAGCAAGTTGTCTGATATTGATCAAGCAGTAGTAGCTCACAATATAGTACAGTCATAGAGGTGTTTTTGGCTTATATAATGAGTTTTGAGGTAGTAGACTAGCTAGTAAAAAGCATGTACACACAAGACACTTGACAAAAGTTAATATATATGCTACTATATAAATAACATAAGAAAAGCAGTGTTACTGAAGCAATTTCAGTACCTTACAACAATATATAAATTCTTTGGAGAGAGTCGGTGAGTAGGTACCGTATAAACCTACCAAAGCCAATGATAGCGCATTTTTGTTGATGTATGGCTTGGTATGTTTTTTATTGAAAAGACTCTTTCTATATGAAATGAGTCTTTTTTGTTGATGGTGACATGAGTATGTTGAAAATATTCGATAAGTAACAAGACTATAGCACAGTCTCGTTACGGTCAATATTTGCAGCATGCTCATGATTCCAAAACGAATCAGAAAGTATAGTTCTTTCAAACAACATTACTACGAGTCCATACATCGGACAAGAGTAATACATCAGTACTAGTTTTGCAAAGCATACAGGAACAATCCGTATATCTAGATTGTCTAGATGGAGAGAGATTGCTTCGCAAGATTAGTATTCAAAAAAAATGATGAAGTCAGCAAGCATACCAACGCTGTGTATAGCATACGGCACGGATAACAAGTCTGACCATCCTCTCTGTAACAACAGAGTAGTATTGGGTAGCTGCTCCTGATAATTCAGGATCAGCCTACTCGATAGTACCTATCGAGAAAAGTAGTACCTTACAACAACGCCCACGGCAATTCCGCCACGGGCACATACAAAGGAGATTCACATGGAAAAGCAAACGACCAACACCGCACGCCAAACCAGCGCCAAAAAAAACTCCAAAAAGAGCAAGAAAAGTCGTGACCCGCGTTGGCTGCCAGCCAAAGATGGGTCGAGCTATTACTTTATCAACCCGCACGGTTTTGGCGGGCTGAAGAAAGCGGTGGCTGGCGACGAAAGTCTGCTGGCCGAGGTTACAAAAATCGGCACCGGCACTCGGCTCCACTGGAGTCGGGCGCAGCGGCTGATCAAAGCCGCCCGCAAGGCCGGCCTGCCTCGCGATTTCCGTTTTTTGGAAACGGAGGCGGCTCGTAGGAGTCGCTACGACCGCAAGCACGGCAAAAAAAAGCCGGCAAGCCAGCGGCGGCGATTTAAGTTGATGCCGCCCACGCTGGCTGAGCTGATGAAGCCGGCAGATGAAACCGGGCGGAAGGTGAAGCCGACCCACGCGGGCTCAGCTGCCGCCCGCAATGCCAACCGGAAGTTGGTCAAGCAAATGTTCTCGGCGGCCTAGGCATCATCATTCGCATCTCCAAAAACAGTTTAGTTTGGTCTGTTGACCTCCAAAACCAAACAAGGCACCAAAGACGGCCTGAGTATCCTCAAATAGTCTGCCCAACCCAACTTTGGCGGAACCATCTTTAACGGTTCCGCCTT
>JAUIEQ010000183.1 GCA_030429785.1 bacterium | reverse complement strand
GATTTTGTTTTATAAAGAGCTTGATTTTTCATTGCAGGATATTCAAGGCATACTAGATAGTTCTGATTTTCAAATTCTTGATGCGCTGCATGAGCAAAAAAAATTACTTGAGCGCAAAAAACAACACACGACGCAACTTATCAAAACTATTACCAAAACAATTACGACTATGACAAACAACGCTACCATAACTGATACAGAGTTATATGACCCGTGGCGCGACGATGATGTGAAGCACTACCAACAAGAAGTAAAAGATCGTTGGGGTGCTACAGACGCGTACAAGCAAAGCATGCATCGTGTACGCAACATGACTGCAGCGCAGATGCAAGAACTCAAAGCAAAACAAAAACAACACACTCAAGCAATCGCAGATGCTATGGATAATGGCATTGAAGACCCGCACGTGCAAGAATGTATCAAGCAATCGCACGAAGGTGTTAACTTTTTTTATGATTGCTCGGTTGAGATGTTTCGAAATTTGGGAAGTATGTATGTAGATGATCCAAGATTTGCTCAGTACTATAATGACTTCCGTCCAGGACTTGCACAGTTTATGCGTGACGCGATTATGTATTACTGTGACCATCAGTCACACTAAGACAAAAAAGCTGTTCTTTTAGGGGCAGTTTTTTTGTGCGTCAATTCGGCTACTGGTTATTATTTTCTTTTGGAATTCCCCATTGCCATTTTGGCTTTTCACCTGTTTTGTAACAAATGATAATCAGTATCACTACCAACAAAACAGTTCTGCCAAAAAACCAAAGCAACTGTTCTTGTGTTGGTTCGATGTCAGTTTCAAGTGTGAATGTATTAGCGATAATCAATCCCAAAAAAATTATCGTTACTACCCAACCTTGAGTTCGTGCCGGGGTCCAACCGTAGCCATAGAGTTTTCGTTTGAACCAGTATCCTTCTGGGTTATTCTGGAGATATGTTAAGTATTTGCTCATAGTAAGTAGTAGTTAGATGATTATATGAAGTCAGTTCCATTTTTGTACTATTTTTTCAACCACATTCCAGGTGCGTAGTGTAATTGCAGTTGGGAGTGTTTTGTCAGTAAGGTCTTTGTATTGTTTGTAGTTGCCTGTTTCTGTATGTCTGATCAATAATACTAGTTCAGTGTCTGGATATACAAGCTCGTATGCTTTGTCAGGTGTGGTAATGGGAAGTTTTGGTTTGCGCGCAAGTCTGTTCATAAAAAAACCAACATAGATTTTGAACGCTTTGTTGTAGCGTTTATCATTTGCAGGATTGTCGGCTGCTAGTTTTTTGATTCGCGAGAATTTGATAATACCTACTTCAATATCTAGCTTGAGTTTTTGTTTGATTGCTGCTTGTATTTTTTGTTTGGTAGATTTTTCTGTGAGATCACTTGAGAAAAAGACATTACCGGTTTGGATGTATGAATCAACGTTCTCAAAACCAAGGTCAACAAAAATATTTTTGAGCTTATCCATCTTGATAATATTGTTGCCACCAACGTTGATAGCACGAAGGAAGCAGATGTAGTTTGTGTGTTTCATATTAACAATTATCACCTGCAACATACCCAGTTGTCCAGCACAGCTGTAGGCTGTAGCCGCCAGAAGGTCGATCAATATTAAGCATATCTCCTGTGACAAAAAGACCAGGGACTTTGCGAGATTGCATGGTTTTGAAATCAATTTCAGTCAATGGCACGCCGCCTGAAGAAATTACTGCTTTGCCCTTGCCAACCAAACCGTCTACATTGAGCTCAAGCGCTT
>JAUIEQ010000182.1 GCA_030429785.1 bacterium | reverse complement strand
GATGGCGCGCTTGCAAATCCTGTATCCCATGCCAGTCCTGCCAACCAATTACTATCACGCATATTGCGAACTATCTCAACACCTTCACGAGCAAGATTAATAGCCACAACTTGTTGTGAAGATACATACGATGCTGTCAAGTTATGTGATGCCAATGCCATAACTCCAGACAAAGCAGTCACAATGATCGTAATTGCGATCACTGCTTCTAACAATCCCTGTCCATATTGTTGCTTGCTTGTATACATACTTGCTTAATATGAATCTCCTACTGACACCTGTCCTGAAAATGGCAATATAGTGACATCAACACTACGGTTGTTTTTTGCATGCTGCAACGTCAACACAATTGCACTTGAAGCTTGCACTCCGTCAATGTACACATCAGCGGTTGGAATACTAAAAAACACATCTCGATCTGTCGTAAATGAAACATCATCTTGCAAACCAAAGGTCTGTACCAATTCCCCTGCATCAAATGTCCGATCAGCATCCTGATCTGCGTACGTATCAAAACTGACACCAGTAGCTTGAACTAACACACCATACCCATCTGCCTGCACACCATTGACTGTATAGCCAGCCAATGATCTGCTTTGTGCTTGCCTGATATAATTTGCAACCAAACGAGCAGACTGACCAAGTTCTGCTTGGTAGTTACCAACTTGAAAATTAACAATAATCGTACCAGTAATCACAACAAAAATACTCAAACTAACCAGCAATTCCATTAATGTAAACCCGTACTGTTTCATACTATGTAGACCAAACTAACGTTGTGTACCATGCAAGCAACTGCTCGCCCCACAACAATGTAACCACTGTTGCTGCTGACAAAAATGTCCCAAATGGCAGTCTAGAACCCATATGTTTTTTTTGGGCAAGCATCAAACCAATGCCAATCACCGCGCCGCTGATATATGCTAGCAATAGTGCGAGTAAGACAAACTTCCAGCCAAGCATCAACCCCATCACAACACCAAGTCGAATGTCTCCACCGCCAATCCACGTGCCTTTTGATACAACAAACTGAAACAAAAAAAATCCACCGCCAATAAACGCGCCAAGCAGCATGTCAGACACGGTCACAAAACTTGGCTCTAGCAGCAACCTAAAAACCACAACAGCTGCCATTGTTGGAAAGGTGACTTTGTCTAAAATTAAATAATACTTAAGATCATACACAAAAATAACAATCAATACAGCAACAAACATGAGCACCATGCCTAGTTGCAATATAAAAAATGAAACATATGGCTCAAGCCAAAAACCAGCCGCTGCAACACCGCGCATGCTGAACACGTAGTATGTCAACACAAATAAACTCGCAGTCACAACCTCGAGTACAATGTGTTGGACAGCAATGCGCTTTTTACAACCACGACAGGCACCCAATTGCACTACAAAACTTACAACTGGCAACAACTCAAACCATTTGAGAACTTTCTGGCATGCATCGCAATGCGACCGACCAGTCAAAAACGGCTCAGACCGATGCAAACGCTCAATAACAACATTTAAGAAACTGCCTATCAGTGCGCCAAAAATAGCTATAATAAGATATATCATATGTATAGTGTACCAAACTGAGCTTGTTTTTGGAAACAAAAAAACCCTCAGAAAAAACTTCTCAGGGTTTTTGGGGATTGTCGTATCAACTACCTATGAATCACTCGACGTATCATCTGAACTATCGTCATCATTGTCATCAGAATCGTCATCGTCCGTATCATGACTATCGTCATCATTCTCATCATCGTCTGAATCGTCTGAGTCAT
>JAUIEQ010000181.1 GCA_030429785.1 bacterium | reverse complement strand
CTGTATCGTGCCGCTATTCAAATGCTTGTGTAGTTGGTAATGTCTCAACACTTTCCAACAACAAAGCTCCACCACAATCTACTGGTGCACCAGATGAAGTATCACAAACGTTATCTTCGTACTCGTTATCACCAACATTCTCGATATCAGAAACACCATTATCCAGAGCAACATTCTCAGTCACGACATTGTCTTCACCTGAAACTGAAATGCCAATACCAGCATTATTCAATGCTTGGTTTTCGTCAATCAAATGACTGTCTGCATCAACCACAATACCATCGCCAAGGTTAAAGCTCACGATATTTCTAAACAATCGATTCATAAACGCACCAAAACCAGAGAACAAACCTACTGTGGTATTATTTTCAATGCTGTTGTCTTGGATGTTGTTGTTAGTCGTTGCACTACCATACAACCCAATACCAGAGTCATTGTCCTCAGTAACATTGTTACGTACATTGTTGTCTGCAACATCACCACCTTGATCATCAAGTGCAATACCATCAAAGGTAGAATTTGAAACTACATTACTCTTTACATATGCATCACTTGCACCAGCCATCCAAATACCAACATCACTTCCATCAATAGTATTTTGTTTTACAACCACACCATCTTCGACCGCATAGAGTAAAATACCGCCGCTACCAAATGTCATTGGCGTGTATTGGTTGCCAGAAATTGTGTTACCAGAAACAACACCCGCTGCTCCAAAACCAAGCTGCACACCGTTTTGGGCGATGTAATTAACTGGTCCAAGACCGGTAACGTTGTTATTTTTTACTGCAACAAGCACATCACCATTAGCGACAATGCCACCTTTTTGATATTGACTCACTACATTGCTGACAATCAAAACTTCTTGAGTATCAGGGTGTGTGCCATCAAATGGCGCGTTACGCACCTCAATTGCATTCCCTTCCTGACATCCACTCGCGCCTTGATTGATAGCAAGCACTTCATTGTTGCGGATTGATCCAGAAGCACTCAAAAACAAAATACCACGCAACCGGTTGTCAGGTGAGCCAGAGCCATCACAAACATTTGCCAAACTATCAGTAGTGATACTCAAATCTTTCACATGAGCTTCACTGCCTGCATTCATAACAACTGCTCCCAAGAAATGACCTCCGTCAGGATCAACAGCTGTGATGCTATGACTATTTCCATCCAACAAAAAACCATCCGGAATCAGGATAGTTGCATCAGTGGTACAGTCATTCATAAGCTTCATGGTGCTGCCGGATGTGTTGAACACACAATCATTTGCAGCATGTGCTGCTGGGACAGCAAACACACCTACTGCCAAGAGCAGTGCTGCCGCGAACAAATATGACGTAATACGCATATATATAAAAATTTTTAATACTAATAAAACGTTTGATGTTCTGAATGTGATTAGTTAATACTTAAACTACAAACATCAATGCATTAATAGTTAACCCTCCAACTATAATAACATTATAGCATTTACTGAACAGTCATCACAATAAAATTATTCAACTATTACAATTGTCTCAACTGGCTCAGCAACATGAACCACCTCAAATGCTTGTCGTCCAAATATACGCCCGTCTAGCGTAGCAACATTTACTCGCCACTTACCGGCAGGCACAACTGTCTTATACGTAAACCCTCGAAAGCCACTACGCCGACCACCTGAAACAAAAAACGGCAAGCGATCGATCTCAGTCCATGAACGAGTTGTGTCATCATATAATTCCCACTGATGGACAATAGTCGCATCAACAGTGCGTGGTGCATATATTGAACTAAACACATAGACTCGCTGACCAGCAAC
>JAUIEQ010000024.1 GCA_030429785.1 bacterium | reverse complement strand
GAACAAATGCCATGCTGCTACAAATGCTGGCCAAAATGCTTGACCTTGAACCACGACATGAATAAGGGCATACTTGAGAATAAAATTCATAATCATTGCAAGTGGCACTGTAACAATATACGCGAGTACGATAATTCCAAACAACCCAAAGCCACTACCGTCGTTCAGTACTGCCAAAATCGTGAATGGAATAGCGAGCAAAACCAACAAACCATACAATACAAATCGAGTAGCAAAATTTAATAAAAATACCTTACCAGCCAGTGGTCGAGCATGGGCTAAGCTTGAAGCGAAATCAACTCGTTTGCTTTTGTATACTTGTGCAGCAGTATATACCAACGCGCCTTGTGACACCATAATCAACCAAACAACAAACGCAATAAGCGCAATAACGACAATCAACATCACAATAGTTGAAAACGGTCGCAGTGAAATCAATAACCAAATATTTGACAATAAGTCTTGTGGTGAATACTGAGCAAAAAACGTTGTCCATTCACTCAATCGATCTGGTAAATTGGCAACTGCGTCGTTTGCACGAAATAACATTTGCACTTCACCACCATTACCCATAATGGCTGCAAATACACCAAAAAACCATAAGAACCGCTATCGCTTGGTGATCAAAAATGCTTTTTTGAGTAACAGTCTATAAAATTGTTGCATAGGATTACCTCCTAAATTATCTTTGTATTAGTATACCAGAAAACCATACCAAGCGACAATAAAAGCCTGGCTCTCAGCGACCAGGCTTTTCAGTGCAACATTTGATAGATTATTCAGATTGCGCATCCTCTGATTTCGGCGCGTCTGCTTGCTGTTGCTTACCGTTCATAATAGCATCAAATTCATCTCGCTCAATTGTTTCTTTTTCAAGCAACACCTTCACAACAGCATCAAGCTGCGTGCGATGTTCGTGCAACAATTCTCGCGCAGTATCATATGCCTCACCAACAATACGCGACACTTCCTCATCAATTAGCTGTGCGGTTTTTTCTGAATAGTCGCGTCGCTCATGAATTTCTTTACCCAAGAAAACCATTTCTTCACGCTGACCAAATGCACGAGGTGCTAATCGTTCACTCATACCGAATTGAGTCACAAATGCTTTTGCCAACTTACTCACCTGTTGCAAATCACTGCTTGGACCAGTCGAAACTTCGCCAAATACATCTTTCTCAACTGCATGACCAGCCAAAGCAACTGCCATGTCAGACAAAAACTCAGTGCGACTTCGATAATACCGATCGTTCTCTGGCATACGGAGAGTGTAACCACCAGCTCGTCCACGAGAAATAATTGAAATCTTTTGTACTGGATCACTACTTGGTGTATGGAAGGCAACTAACGCATGCGCTGCTTCATGATATGCTGTGATGTTTCGTTCTTTTTCAGAGAAAATTCTACTCTTGCGCTCAGGTCCTAACAACACCTTTTCAATACTATCTAAAATATCTTGTTGCAAAATCTCTTTACGATTTTTGCGAGCCGCCCAAATCGCAGCTTCGTTTAACAAATTAGCTAAATCAGCCCCAGAAAAACCAGGCGTTCGCTCAGCAACACGCTTGAGATCAACATCCTTCGCAAGTGGTTTATTAGCGGCATGAATTTTCAAAATCTCTGATCGTTCAGCAATATCTGGATTGTCCAATGTAACCCGTCGGTCAAATCGACCAGGTCGAAGTAATGCTGGATCCAAAACATCCGGCCTGTTAGTTGCAGCAATGACAATAACATTAGTATCTGACTCAAATCCGTCCATCTCAACCAAAATCTGATTGAGAGTTTGTTCACGTTCATCATGCGAACCACCAAGCCCTGCACCCCGTTGACGTCCAACTGCATCTATTTCATCAATAAAAATAATACATGGTGCTGACTTTTTTGCCTTACGGAAAAGATCTCGAACACGCGATGCACCAACACCAACAAACATCTCCACAAATTCCGAACCAGAAATCAAAAAGAATGGCACTTGAGCCTCGCCCGCGATTGCGCGCGCAAGCAATGTTTTACCTGTACCTGGAGGCCCGATCATGAGCACACCTTTTGGAATTTTTGCGCCAAGTGACAAAAACTTTTTTGGTGTTTTCAAAAATTCCACAATCTCCATCACTTCCTCCTTTGCCTCGTGCATTCCAGCCACGTCCTTGAAGGTCACTTTCTTATTACCAAGCTTACTACTATCACGAACTTGTGATTGTCCAAATGTCATTGCTTTTGAGTTGGCGCCCTGCACCTGTCGCGTCATAAACCAAATAATTCCAATGAATAACAATAACGGTAATGCGATAGGCAAAATAGTCGTAAAGAACAATGAATTACTACTATCAGCTTTCACCTCTACTGGAATAGTTGCAAGTTGTTCACCTGCAACACCATAATTATTCATTAACTCAGAAAATGATTCTCCCAGCTCTTTTTGCGCTTCTTTTTCATCACCTGACTTGAGAAATACCAAGATCTTCGAGCCATCAACTTCAATCCGCTCAACATCTTCATTATTGATAAACGTCACCAATTCATTAATTGCAATCGTATTGTCAGTCTGTTGCGTACTTTGCCAGTATCCAAAAACTCCAAGTAACACAAATAATACCACAAATAAAACTGCAAAATTTTTCAATAGATTCTTCATAATATACTCACGTTTTAATAGAGACTAAACTACATTATATCCCGTATAGTATAGCCATTTTATACAGCGGTTGCAAGCAATATAGCCTAACACCTACTCAAAAGAATGAAGTTAGTTTATACCATAACTATCTCAATACCACAAGACAGTCAGTGATTATTAACGACACCAAAATACAACACCCCCGAACACACTAGTGCATATATTGCAACCACTACCAATCTACACTAACAACATAGCATCGCCATATGAATAAAAACGATATTGCATTTCAATGGCTTGTTGATACAATTCTTGAAGTTTTTTGATCCCTGATTGAGGATCAGCCTGATCAGTCAAAAAAGCAGCGACAAGCATCATCAGAGAACTCCTTGGTACATGAAAATTAGTAATCATTCCATCAATAAACTTAAACTCATACCCTGGATAGATAAACAAGCTTGTCCAGTCATGACCAGCATGCAACAAATCATCACGATCTGTAAAATGCTCAAGTGTTCGCACTGAAGTCGTACCTACAGCAATAATTCTTTTGTTGGCTTGCTTGGCATGGTTGAGTCTAGTCGCAGTCACTTCATCAATAGCACTCCACTCTGCATGAATATGATGCTGCGTTATATCCTCTTCATAAACTGGCGCAAAAGTTCCAAGACCAACGTGCAATGTCACATACTCAATACCAACGCCATTTGCTTGCAACTTTTGTATCAACGCTGGTGTAAAATGAAAACCAGCTGTCGGTGCTGCAACTGATCCAACATGTTGCGCATAACTTGTTTGGTATGCATTAAGCGTTGTCGCTTTTTGAATATACGGCGGAAGTGGTACTGTGCCATACGCATAAATCAACTCCCATAAACGCTCTGATGAAACAGAAAATTGAACCATCCAAACACTTCCAATACCTCGAGAAACTACCTCACACGAAAAACCAGGCGCGATTGTAATCTCAGTGCCAATAGTACGTCGCGCACCGTCAAGCATAACCTGCCACATACCACCGCCAAAATCCCGCAACAAAAAAACCTCAACCTCACCACCTGTTACCTTCTTCCCAAGCAAGCGAGCTGGAAATACCTTGGTATTATTAAAAACCAAAACATCACCAGACCCAAGGTACTGGTCGATATTACAAAACACATCATGATCACTACTGTCTTGCCTGCGCTCATAATAAAACAATCGCGAATGGTCGCGAGGTTCTATTGGTTGTTGAGCAATGAGCTCGGTTGGTACAGTATACTCAAAATCTTGTAACCTCATATATTACTCTCGCACATTTCGTCGCCGCTTATCCCATTCAACCAACTTAATAATATTACGCGCTACCAAATGCGGCTTGGGCACTTCTTTGAACTCAAACACTACTTCAGCTGCTGCAGTTTGAATCGTTACGTTACCAAAATCGAGCACTGTCGCAATAACACCATGCACTTCAGCATGCACATCTTGAATTCGGAATAATCGTTGCTCAGCAATCGTTCGAGAAAACAAGCCTTTTTGTTCAATGCTTACCACTCGTTCGTTGGTTACAAACCAAACATCAAGATAATAATCAAGCCACGCACGATACAGAAATACCCACACAAATAAGTAGTACAAGCTACTTCCCAAAATAATAAACACTGAAATTGAAGGCTCTGCTGTTTGCCGATCAAGCCATTGCGGAAAAAACCACCATGCTATAGCAACAATAGCAAGTGGACCAAACAGCAACACACCATACAACAACGCCATTTTTAGCAAGACCCATTTATCACGTCGCAAAAAAATAAGCACTTCTTCCTGCGGATGTAATAACCGTTCGATTTTCATATTACAAAATTGAAAAATACAATACTTGATCCCAAGCAACTTGTGAAATAGTAACGCCACTCATAATCAAAATCCCCAAAAGACCGCAAACAAAAATAGTCGTCACAACAATTGACACTGAGCTTGTTAAAGCATACTTCACCGCATGATATAACGTAAATGACGCAAATACCATAATACAACTAGCAGCAATAACGTATAGTAATAAAAAAGCAACAAATGGAATGCCCATAGTATATCTTATAAAGATTGTTGGCGTGATGCAGATACTGCAATACCAAGGTGATCATACGCACGCTGCGTTGCCATTCGACCACGCGGTGTTCGCTCCAAAAAGCCAAGCTGCATCAAAAACGGCTCATAAATATCTTCGATAGTTCCCATATCTTCTGACAACGTAGCTGCCAATGAATTAAGTCCTACTGGCCCGCCCTGAAAAGTATCAATAATCGCCATCAATAATCGTCTATCAAATTCATCAAGACCCAGCGGATCAATATCAAGCAGACGCAAGCTTTCTTGTGTCAGTTGATGTGTAATATGACCATCACCACGAACCTGCGCAAAATCACGCACTCGTTTTATCAAACGATTAGCAATTCGAGGTGTCGCACGAGCACGCAAAGCAATCTCTTCAGCAGCCTCAGTATCAATACCAACTGATAATACGCTAGCCGATCTGCGAATAATATGCTGCATATCATCTTGAGTATAAAAATCAAGACGCCAAGTTGAACCAAAACGATCGCGAAGCGGTGACGATAACATGTTATATCGTGTTGTTGCCCCAATAACTGTGAACTTTGGCAACTCAAGTCGAAGCGTTCGAGCTGCACTACCTTTGCCAACAATAATATCAAGTGCATAGTCCTCCATAGCCGGATACAGCACTTCTTCAATGACTTTACTCATGCGATGAATTTCGTCAATAAACAACACATCCCCTTCTGACAAATTCGTCAGAATTGCTGCCAAATCACCAGCTCGCTCAATTGCAGGACCTGCTGTAATCTTGATATTTGCATTCATTTCATTAGCAATGATATGTGCCAACGTTGTTTTGCCAAGTCCAGGAGGACCATACAGCAAAACATGCTCAATTGGCTCATTGCGCTTTTTGGCTGCCTGGATAAATATATCCATATTTGACTTAATCTTGTCCTGCCCCACAAATTCGCTTAATCGTTGCGGTCGAAGTGCCGCATCAAATACCGTATCTTCCTGAACTTGCTCTGGAGCAATAATTCTGTCTGACATATCTTCAGAATAGCTGAGCTAAGTGATTTTTACAAGCTAACATTCCCTGAAAACACAATGCCTAAACGCCACCGATCGCAACTTTGCAGTCATTGCCTGTGTGCGTTTTTTTCCCTTGACAAGAATCATGATACATGATAAGTTGATATGACGTCCTAAAAAACTGTGTAATTCACTACGGGCACGACAAGCATGGGGAATTTGTCTTCAGGGTAGTCCAGGCTCACGCTTAGACTATTCCTAAAACAAATTTTCTTGCCCGTAGCGAACTGCATGGTTTTTTTATATAAAAAAATATAACATCAAAAAAACTCCTGTTTCCCAAGGAGTTTTTGTATACATAACAAAAAGTTAGTTCTGGATCTCCAGGTCATCAAGATCCTGCTCCATCATCACATCACTCACAGGCATTCGCTCGTGCTGCGGATTAGTAAACTCTGTTGTACTCCAATCAAGCTCAGGCTCGCTTACTGCAGCAATCAAAATAGCACCCTCAAACAAAATTGCTACAACAACTAATATGATTAATTTCCAAAATGTATGAAAATCAGTCAGTTTTGATTTTTGATTTCCTCCCATACAAAACAATTAATAGTTACGAATAGTATGTCTGCGTGTAGTATACAACAAAAATACTAAAATACCAATACACAGACCAACACTGCTATAGGCAAGCACCCATGCACTTGAAAATGTACCAAAGAACCCTCCTGACTTATCTGATGAAATTGTCACTGTTCGTGCAGATATGGGCATTGGCTCCTGCTTATCCGCACTGACCACCTCTTCAATGTCATCAACTGAACGCACATATAATTGTATAACGTCACCACGCTGTCGCATAACTCCCGTAATATACAGAGACGCGCCTTCTCGCACATCAAACTTAGTAGAAAGGGCGTCAGTCCGTACAATCAGCTCGTTAAATTGATCATCTGAAAGAGTCATTGCACTCCCGGAATAAGCCACAACTTCGCCAGCAATCGTCACCAATCTTCCGACATGCTCGTAAGCTTGTTTGATTAGCACTTCCTCTGGCTGACCACCAATCTCAGATGTGAGCACAATATCTTTTGCCTGCCTAACCTTAACCCTTGCTTCGCCATATGCCTCAGATAACTCACCAGCTACCTGCACCACTTGTCCCAACTCCAATTCCTGCGGCCAATCTGCATGAAAAAAATAAACCTGCATTCCTGAAGACTCATCTTGTATATAAGCTACTTGCTTGGCAAATGTACCTGGTAACGCAGCAACACTACCCGTAACAGTCACGAGTGTACCAGGCGCACGTTGCTTTGCAGCAGCAATAGACATACCAGGATATACCTCCTGCACTACACTTCGCACTGAAACAACTTCGTCTGATGTTGTTTTTTCAGACATCAACACCACCTCATCTACGTAAGGTACATAATTTTCTTCTTCTGGTGTTACAGATTCTGTCCACTGCCACATATCATTGTACATCGACCAACTCGCATCATTTGGCGCTTGTGCGTATGTGCTAACATCTACTATATCCCCCAATGGATTCACTAACATAACTGTATCACCAGTGTTGTTCAAAGCTATCTTAGATCGCTGTCGCTCAACTAATAAATACTCGTTCGCTGGCACAACTTCCGTTGTAAAAAAGTATGTTCGCTTTGTATCAGTCAATGACCAGCCAGCTAAACTAACTTCAAATGCATGCGGATTATACAACTCAATAAACTCCAATGCTCGATCATCGCCATCAGGAGCAGGATACAACTCACTGAGCACAATCTCTACTGACTCAAATACATCCACCGCTTCTTGTATAACGTCGGCAGACACATCTTCTTGTTCTTCAACAACAAGCTCTACTGCTCGTAAGTCTTTTGCACTCGATTGCTGTTCTGGTTGCACAGGTCGCGTTGTATTCACAGTCAAAACATTTTGTGATTTTTTGGTAGGTGTGCGTGTCCATTCCCAGACACCCTCTAGGCGCGCATAACTCACATCATCTTGGGCTGAATCAAGATACTCAACTGCATCACGTACAACTCCATCAGGAGCAATCAATACTACACGCTCAGCGTTATTATTAAGTGCTATCTTACTATCTGCACGCTCAATCACAACATACCCGTTGCTTGGGATCATCACAGAACCATCAATCATGTACTCCTTACCAGCCGCATCGCGAATCAACCAACCCTGCAAATCAACAATAGCTGCGCCAGCATTATATACCTCAATCCATTCAGTTTCATCAGGACCAGATGGGTTTGGCAACAACTCATTCAAAACAATAGCGTATGAATCATATGATCGCTCCTCCACAGTAACCACTGTTTGATACTCATCAACAAGCAACAATTTATCATTAACAACTAGCACTTCAATGGAGTACGAACCAGCTGTATCATACACATGTTGAATGGCAACTCCTTGATTTTGCGAGCCATCACCCATATCCCAATAATATTGCAACCCTGAATTACCACCGATTGAGTACTCATAATTTTTGTTCGGCTCAACAATATCAGGCACTACAATACTTTGTGCCACAAGCCAGAAAACCTCCTACAACAAGCAACAATCGCCACATCATAAAAAAAATAGTATTAGAATATCTTGATAATATCGATATCAAAGAAACAGTGTCAAAACAAAACATGTGAACTGTCCACTGAAAAATAAATTACGTAAAAAAACCAATACCCATACTCAAAAAAACACTACCTTGCTGTAGTGTTTTTTGGACAAAATATATCTAGTTACTACCGTTGTGGGAGCTGAAGCGGCTCTTCTACAAAAAATCCTGTAGGCTCAGCATAATCTGACTCAGTATAAAATGACGTCACATTCTCCATTTGACGAGCAATATTTGGAAAAACATACCCTGCCCACAAAATCAATACAATAATTCCAATAACAATACAGATCCAACCAATATATGTTCCCGCTTGTTTAAATTCTTTATTCATAGTAGTATAGTACTGCTTCTCTATACAGTATATAGTATAGACAAAAAAGCAATTTGAAATCAACATATGCCGGGGTGGTGAAATTGGTAGACACGCCAGCCTTAGGAGCTGGTGAGCTTTGCTCGTGAAGGTTCGAGTCCTTTCCCCGGTACCACATATATTCAACTGAATGCCTATCAATACACAGCCCCATATACACAAACAAGTTATTTGTGCAAATGTTTTTATACGAAAAGATGGCAAATATTTAATGATGAAACGATCGCCGCAAAAAATTCATGCGCCGGGTTTTTTACATCCTTTTGGTGGAAAAATTGATAAAAATGAAAATCCATACGAAGCTGCCAAGCGAGAAATACTAGAAGAAACTGGATACACGATCGCTAACCTGCGTCTTGAGGCTGTTGTTCTTGAACTGCACGCAAAACATACTACTAACCCTCGAGAAAACTGGCTCATCTTTCATTTCTCTGCAGACTACAAAAGTGGTGAGTTGCACGTATCTGAAGAAGGAGAACCTATCTTTGTCACAGCTGATGAAATAATCAACGGAGATTTATTTCCATCTATCAAAAAAGTAGCGTCACATATTCTCAATCCAAATGATGGGTGCGTATTTGCTTCATTTGCTTATGGAGAAAATCGAACAATTATTCATGAACAAGTTGATATGTGCGCCATGTAGTAGTTTTGACCTCTATCACAAATAAATCCCTACCCACGCAGCGACAGGCTGTTTTTTTGATACATGCAAATACTGCCTTACGACTTCGTGCCTAATGTTAGTACATGTGAGCATTTGTGCCTTGACCAAAAAATAAAAGTTTGGTATATTATTTGATCGTTGTACACAACATTCACAATCAAAAAGAGGTCCCTTTATGAAAAGCTTATTGAGCACAGTCCCAGTTGCACTGCTTGTTGTTTTTTCTCTTTTGTTTGTAATAATATCTACAGTAGCAGTCATACCTGGCCTGAAAGGCGAGTAATGCTCTGGCTTTCCTTCAATTAAATCTTTATAAGATTCTTCAAGAATTCTAACCTTTACTCTAAAGTTTGTAACCTGATCTGCTGTTAATGTTCCTGCTGCTGAGTTTGCTATTTCA
>JAUIEQ010000180.1 GCA_030429785.1 bacterium | reverse complement strand
GGGTTGCTGGTCGAAGAGTTTTTGATAGACTTCATTGTCTATCAAGATTCCTTTGATTTCGCCTACTGCTTCGGCGAAAATAACAAGCACTGCCCCGGCGGCTGTTTGGTATGCAGGGCTATCCTTTAGTCTTTTTTTGCTGATGTGACCGGAGTCACTTTCGCTTCTTTCGTTTTCCCAGACGATAAAGTACTTGTTGTACCCATCCTGGAATAACTGTTTTGCAATTTTTACCCAACGAACTTCGGGCTTGACGAACTGATCGTCGAGTTCCGGGGTTGCTTCGTAATACCGGTTGTCGACCATCCAGTCATCACTTGTGAACATATCGCTTAACAGTTTCATTTCATCTACCTCTTGTTTTTCAATTTCTTTTTTTAGCCGCTTTAAACGAGCAGCTATTGAATTGTGAGCAAGTCCTGCTCGTACACACATTTCAACAAGATGCTTGAGATGCGCATACGTTTCGTCAAAGATCTCTTGCTCAATCAGATCTCTTGCCCCTGTTTCAAAAAAGTTGACCAATAGTTCACAGGGAGCGCTATTGGACTTTTCAAAGTTGGCCATTTCCGGTCCTTTGTTTGAAAAGGTTTGTATTGTACCTTCCAATTTCTGGCAAGGTAGGTATTTGTTTATGCTTCAACGAAGCAGAGCAGATGGCAACATTATGTCGTCTACTCTGCTTCGTTGAAGCAAGGATTATTGTCAAAGAAAAAAGGTCAGGATATACAGCAAATATAGCGACTTTCAATTTTATATTTTATCATACTTGTTAGTATTTGTCAATACTAAATAATAGGGCACTAGAAAGTAAGTGTTACAGGACGTAAGCAGTTTTGTAAGTAGGTTGGCACAGAAGTAAACAGACTGGGTTGTGAAAAACGAGCTTCATATTCAGCAACAACCTTTGGTTGGTTTTGGCTAACCATCTTGACTTTATGTGGTTTTTCAAGTATGGTGATTTATCATGTTTTTTAAAAAAGTATCTCAGCCTAACCATACATTCAACACAGGAGTATGAATCATGAAGAAGGCATTGGTGGTCTTTGTTGTTAGTTTGTTGTTGTTTTTGGCGCATTTTGTGCCATCAATCGAGGCTGTGCTCACGCAAGAGCTAGTAGATTTGGCTTTGTGGGCGCTGCTTGTGATTGCGGTGCCTAGCTTTGCTGCTTGGCAGGGGTTTGTTCTTGTGAAAGAGCATATACTTATTTGGAGTACAACAATGCTCTTGCCAGTTGTTGTTGCCGTGGTGGCGATGTGTATTGCTGGCTATTCTGGTGTTAGCATTGTGCCGACGATTTTTTTGGGCATTGCTGTCTTTGCATTGCTGTATATGCTTGGGCAATATCAGTATTACAATGGTTGGCAACCAAGGCCATTTGGTTGGGAAGACGAAAAAGAACTGTCATTTCATTTGTTGCATAGTTTATTTTTTTATGATCGCGCAATACATGAATATTGCTGCGAGCGTACAGAAATTTTGACTAAGCATCTTAGTTCAGTATTTGACAATCCTGTTTCGCAGAGGCAAGTTTTGTGTTGCGTGAATGATGTAGATCAGATGAAGCGCTTGGATGAACACGGGGATATGGCTTTTAGTATCTTGCAGTTCATGTATGAGAAAAAAATACTGACAGACATGTTCAGAACCTTTGTGTATTTGCAGGAACAGGACTATTTGTCTGGCATCCGTGTTTCGCCACGTGAGATCTATCGATTGTATAAGCTTATTAAAGGTGAAGTAGTTATACTTGCTGCTTGGTAAATTACCAGATGTATTTGCAGGAACAGGACTATTTGTCTGGCATCCATGCTTAGGT
>JAUIEQ010000023.1 GCA_030429785.1 bacterium | reverse complement strand
CAGGGTGTGATGATCAGAACAGTGTATGTGACGCTACAGTTACCAGTGATACACACTGCGTTGACCTAACAGGTCTTGTAAATGAAGGGTACTTAGGTGAAGTTCCGGTAAGTCCAAATGGCACTGGAACGTGGACTAGTGCAGTTACTGGATATACATTGGTTCGAAGCTCCACAGGTACGCTTATTGTGCAATCATGTGAGTCTGAAAATGCTAGTCAAATTCGAGTTACTCGTTAAAAAACGTAATATATGAAGTGGGGGGCTAACAAGGCACAGCACGGCTTTACATTAATTGAGTTGTTGATTGTTTTGGCTATTCTCACGATTGTTTTTTCTGTTGTGTTTATTGCTTTGAATCCACTGGAGCTATTTTCACAATCACGCAATGCAAAGCGATGGGTCAACACTTCAGAATTACTTGACGCGATTCATTTGTATATTGTTCAAAATGACGGCGATATTCCAAATGAATCAAGTTGGCAGGCTGATACGACGTATATGATCGGCACAGCAAATTCTGGTTGTAGCAGTAATTGTAATGCAACCTCAACCGCATCAGCATGCCTTGATTTGTCACCATTGGTACAAGATGAGCGAATTGGGTCAATACCATTTGACCCCAAAGATGGTACAAACGAGCGAACAGGTTTGTATATTAGACGAAGTAGTGGCTCGATTATAACAATTGGTGTGTGTAATAATGAATTAGATGAAGTGATTGAATTGCTTCGATAGTAAAAAATAATTAATCAAATTTCTATGAAACAATTACAAACCAAGTTCAAAGATGCGGGGTTTACTTTGATTGAACTTTTGATCGTGATTGCAGTGATTGCAATTCTGGCTGCAGTAGCATTTGTGGCACTTGATCCATTGACCAGGTTCCAAGATTCGCGTGATTCTGCACGATGGCAAGATGTCACAGCTATTGTTGATGCAATTGTGGTTGACCAAGTAGATAATGGTGGGAATTACATTGGTGTGGTCACTAGCACAACAGCTGGTGAGGTGTATATGATTGGCACCGCAACTGCTGGGTGCGATGATCAGAATAGTCTGTGTGATGTTAATGTTACAGATGATAATAACTGCGTTGACTTAACAGATCTTGTGTATGAAGGGTACTTAGGTGAAGTTCCGGTAAGTCCAAACGGCACTGGAACGTGGACTAGTGCAGTTACTGGGTATACATTAACTACCAGTTCAACAGGTGCGATTGAGATTCAATCATGTGAGTCAGAAAATAGTAGTTCTATTCGCGTTGTCAGATAAAATAATCTAATCATATGTCAAAGTCTCAAAAGAAAATTCTTATTGTGGAGGATGACAAGTCTATGCAAAAAGTATTGTCGCAAAAGCTCTCAATAGAGGGATATGAAGTAAGTGTTGCTAACAATGGGCAAGAGGGATTTGATTTGGCAGTTGATATCAAACCAGATCTTATATTGCTTGATATTATTATGCCAGTTGTTGACGGTATGACAGCGTTGGATATGTTGCATAACAATTCAGTCACTACAACTATTCCTGTTATTATGTTGACAAACTTGGATTCAAAAGAAACAGTGATTGAGGCTCAAAAACGGGGAGCGCATGATTTTTTAATAAAAAGCAATTGGAAAATCAACGATATTATTCAACGAATAGATGCTCTATTACATTGATTCTTATTCTTAAATACACGTTATATGTCACATTATATTTGCACAGGTGGTTGCCAAGGAGTTTCGAAAGTTCCAGGGACTTGCCAAGCGCCAGATTGTGCTGACTATCAGCAAACGCTTGTTGAGTGTGATTGTACTGATGGATTGCATCACGGACATGATGAAGACGAGCAGAATACGTAGGTAGTATACACATTTATTAGGGAGTGGGACTGTGTATTTTTTTTGTTTCCACCTGCATGTCTTTGTTAATGTATGACTTTCATGACTAATCAGCGCCCAGACTCAACTTCAGACTCTGTTGAACAATTGCTTGGAGAGATCCAGCGTTTGAAACGCGCTTTGCATTCCACGATTGCAGCAATTATTGTAGTTGATAAACATTTTCATATTACTTTTGCAAATAAGTCAGTGTATAACATATTTCAGTTTGAGTATACTGAGTTTTTTGATAAATCATTACAGGATCTATTTTTGCCAAAGAAATGGAATGAGTACGTCACGACTATTTTTAATGCAGAGCAGCTGCAAACAGATGAAATCGTGACTGAATTAGAAGTGGTAAAAAAAGATGGATCCGTATGTTGGTTGTTCGCGCGCGTGCTGATGCAATTTGATGCAGATAATCAATTTGACGGGTATGTTATCGCTGCTCATGATATTACTTTGCAAAAACAACAAGAAGTTGAGTTGAGATCAAGAACAAAAGAACTTGAACAAACTAATAGATTGATGGTCGGTCGTGAAATACGAATGAAAGAGCTAAAAAAAGAAATGAATACATTAAAAAATTCAGTGAGTAAAAAAAATAATACATAGTGTATGACCAAGCAAGAAAATAAGCACGTAATGAAAAGTACTTCGTTGGCTACTAAGTTGCTGCTTGGTTTTTTTGCGATTATTGTTTTGGGTGGAATGCTTGGTGGGCTTGGTATAGCTAAGTTAGTGCGTGGTGTTATGGAAAAAGAAATAAGTCAAAAGCTTAGTCTTTTTTCAGAGCACGCAATTGATTCTGTAGATAGAATCATTTATTTTCGCATAGAGACAATGAGAGCATTTGCAAGTGAAATTGCTGACCACCAGGCTTTTGTTGATTCTCGTGCTTTTATGAGTGCACTTGGTGATACGGAGACTATTCAGTCGTACATTGATGAACAAGACCTGTTATGGCGTGCAGCAGGAGATCAGGAGACATCGTATATTCTGGACTTGATTGATTCTGACTTGTCTCAAAAGATAAAAGCAAATCTTGAGCAAAGTGCCCATTATAATTCAGTGTATGAACATCAGTTGTTTGATGAAGTATTTATTACAAATAGTTATGGCGTCAATATAGCACAGTCACAAAAAACAACTGATTATTATCAAGCTGATGAAGAATGGTGGCAAGTAGCAAGGGAGCGTGGTGTTTTTGTGAGTGACCCGGAGTTTGATGATAGTGCAGGAACATATGCCATGGAGTTGGCTGTTCCAGTCTATAGCGACACTGGTGATTTTCTCGGAGTCATAAAAGCGTTGCTTAATATTGGGGATATTATTGATAGTGCTGATGGTTTGGCGATTAAGCAAAAAGCGTTTGGTGAATCTGCTAGTATGAATATACTTACAGCTCAAGGTGATGTTGTGTATTCAAGTGCAGGAGAGTATGAATTTTTATACAATATACGCGATACTTCATTTTGGAAACAAATTGAAGAACATAAACAGGTTCATGATCACGCTGAGAATGCGACGCGTGCTGCTGAGCCTCCTTTTTTTATTGTCTCAAATGATGATTTCTCTTCAGGAGAAGCATTTACTGTTTATGCGCATTCTGAAGGATATCAAGACTTTTCTGGGTTGGGTTGGGTTTTGATGTACAGGCAAGATGCGGGTGAATTGCTTGAGTCAGTACAAAAAGTTGTTTTGGCTATATACGCGATAGTACTTGCAGTGGTTATCACATTGATGATTATTGGGTATGTGTTTTTTAGGCAAAGTATTATCAAGCCAATACTTGCTATCACGCAGGTTGCAGAGAGTATTTCTGCAGGTAATTTGGAAGCCAGAGCAAGAGTTGCTGGTACGGATGAATTAAGTAGTTTGGGCAGGACATTTAATATGATGACTGAGAAGTTGCATCAGCACAATCGTGAATTAGAACAGCAAGTAACAGCAAGAACAAAGGATTTATCTGCTGCAAAGAAAGACTTGGAGGCTAAAGTAGCCGAGCTTGAAAATGTCAATAAATTAATGATTGGAAGAGAAGTGAAGATGTCTGAATTGAAAGAGCAACTTGGTCAGCATAGTGACGACGGATAGTGTTTAGTAGTTAATTACTAAAATAATTTTATGCATAAATTCGCACGAAATAACGTGATGCGTATCGGGGTTGTTGTGCTTTTTCTGGCTGTATTAGGATATGTTATACAATCTAGGATGTATAACAATAATGTGGTCACAGAAAAAATAACCGTGCGTCTTGGGTGGGAGCATCAGGCGCAATTTGCTGGTTTTTATGTTGCTCAAGCAATGGGTTTTTATGAAGATGTTGGTCTTGATGTAGAGCTACGCTCACTTGATTTGGATAAGGATCAGGTTGCTGAGCTTCAGTCGCAAGAGGTTGATATCAGTATTATGGAGGCGCATCAGTTGTTGGCCGGCGTAGACGTGGGTGCTGATATTCGTGCAGTAGCTGCTATCTATCAAGTAAATCCACATGCCTTGGCAGTTCGTCAAGATAGCGACATACGAGAACCTGCTGATTTTGCTGGTAAGACAATTGGATTGGCAGGGGGTGAAGGTGAGGGTAATGTGTTATTTGAAATATTCGCAGAGCAGTATGGGGGAGAAAACATTCAGTATGTGAATTTGGGGTTTGATACAGTTGATGATTTTGCAAATAATAGAGCTGACATTATTGACGTGTATCGAATAGATCAACCATATTTAGCAAAAGAAAGAGGTATTCCATTGCATATTATTAGTCTTGACGCCTATGGATTCTCAACATATGGAGATATTATTGCAGTTAACGAGCAAATGCTCAATGAGCGGCCTGATGTTGTCAGACGGTTTGTGCAAGCTTCACTAAGAGGATGGGAACTTGCGTTGCGTGATACTGATACTGCTGTTGCGAGTACACTTGCGTATACAACAGGTAACTACGATAGCCGCGCGTATCAAGAGCACATTGTTTTGGAAAGCATTCCACTTGTACGTGGTGAAGCATCTCGAATTGGTTATATGGAGTTTGTGCCATGGAGTATTTTGTATGAATCCATGAAGCAAGCTGGAGCATTGACAGGTGAATTTGATCTACAGAAGGTATACACAAATATGTTTATTCAGTAATAGTTTTGATTTTTATGAAAGTTGTTTTAGTAAAAATACTATTGATCCTTGTTGGAACTGTTGTATTTGGTTTGGTGAGTCGCAATGTGATTGTGCCAGTGGTTTTTCAGCTTTCGGATGATTTTTTGTACTCAGCTGAGCTGTTATCGTTTGATAACTTTTACAATGAAGCAGCAAAGAAATTTTCTGGAGAAAATCGTTCTGTAACTACTTTTTCGTACGCCACTCAGTCAACCGAGGGAACGGCCCGTATCGTGGCAAATGTTTTTGATGTACGGTCGATTACTGGTGAAAAAATTATTGCCATCGAGCGGTTGTATGGTGTAGATAAGCAATCATGGCGTCACCAAATTGGCAAAGGAGACAAAAGCAGATCAGGGCACTTATTTGCGCCTCGTCATGTGCAGTCTGATGAAAGTTTTGATTATTGGCATGTAAATTACGATCAAAAGCTAACAATGCAATTTGATGGGGAAGAAACAGTAAGTGGTCTTAAGACATATCGATATGTAAGTAATTTTCAAGTTGATCAGACATCTGACTTGGGTCACTTGCCAGGTGTGCCTGAAGAGCGAGGTGTGAATCTTGATGTTAACTTGACTCTTTGGGTGGAACCTGTCAGTGGTTGGTTGGTGAAATATGAAGACAGTGCAATAGCATATTATTATGACAGTGATACTTATGAGCGCATACATCCGTGGAACCAATTTAGAAATACATATAGTCAGGCTAGTATAGAGCAACAGGTAGATACGGCTCGTTTGCATAAATATTTTATTGTATTTTTTGAATGGATACTCCCATGGCTGATAGGGGTGTTGCTGCTAGCGGTTGTACTGGCGCGGCATGGGAATAGGCGCTTGGGGTTGTTGGTTTTTGTGGTTGGTTTTTTGGGCGCAGGGCTACTATCATGGTTTGTTATTCGATCGGTTGATGACGCTGAGATGGTCGTTGTTGGCATATCAAGGTGGGTCGCAGAAGACAACACAACATATGATGATAATATTCAAGGGTTTAAGAATGCGCTGGCAGATGCGGGGTATGTAGAGCATAAAAATATTAAATATATACACAAGACAGCCAATGCGCAGATGGAAAACCAAGTAGCAATTGCTCGTGAATTTGTCCGTGATGATGTTGATTTGGTGTACTCATTAACAACTCCGGGTACAGCAGTTATCAAAGATATTATTACTAACAGACCAGTGGTTTTTTCAATTGTTACCTATCCAGTTGAAGCTGGTCTAATTGATTCGCTGACAAGTTCAGGAAACAACTTGGTTGGTTCTCGAAATTGGGTGCCGGTAGAGGATCAGCTTGGTGCTTTTTTGGAGCTTGTGCCTACTGTGCAGTCAATTGGTTTTGTGCACAGGGCTGACGAAGTGAATTCTAATATCCAGTTGGTAGAGATGAGGGAGATTGCGGAAAATTTTGGTGTGGAAATTATTGATATTTCAGCAACTACTTTGCAGGATCTTGAAGAGGTTTTGGAAACACATAGTGAAATAGACAGTATCTATTCTGCATGTGATACCCTGGTTCAGGGTGAGGCAGAAGAAAGTATTATAGATTTTGTTAAACGTAATAACATTCCATCGTTCTCATGTAATATTTCTGGTCCTTTCAAGGGGGATCTGCTTGGGGTGGTTGCTGATTTTTATGAAATTGGTCAAATGGCCGGAGAAAAAGCAAGTTTGATTCTAAATGGAGCCCGTCCAGGAACGCTTGAAACAACGACTGTATTACGTCCTTCTATATATATTAATGCTACTCGTGCCAATGAGCTCGGTATTATTATTCCACAAACATTAATTCCGCAAGCTAAAGAAATTATTAGGTAATATATCATGATTGCTACTAAGACAACACAGATTATTTTTGTTTTCTCGGGTATAGTCATTGCAGCTTCTATTGTTGTGATGATTGGTTGGTTGCTTGATCTTGCAGTATTAAAAAGCATTATTCCTGGTTTTGTAACAATGAAATTTAGCACTGCGTTGTCTTTCTTTTTTAGTGGGTGGATACTTTTTTTTGCTGTGCACTTACAGCACGAACCTCGAGGTTTTGCGCAAGTTTTTTTGCCAATTGTTACCATGGTAAATTTGATGATTATGTCTATCTTGTTGATTTCAATTATTTTTGGCTTGCGTTCTGGTCTGGAAAGTCTATTCGTTCGTGAAACTACTGAGGCTGTATTTACCTTACGACCTGGTTTGCCGTCTATAGGTACAGTTGTGAACTTTATATTGATCGGATTGGTGGGGTTATTTGCAATGAGTCAAGCCAATACGTTGCAAAACAGTTATTATATATTTTCAGGTTGCGTGGTATTGTTGGTTGCAGCTATTGCATTGATAGGATATGCGACGTCACAACCGGTATTGTTTTATCATATAGAAAATATCAGCAGCGGTATGGCTATTCACACCGCTGTGCTCTTTGGTATGCTGGGGAGTTGCTTGTTACTTTTGAATGCTAGTAGTCAACAAAAAAGTTCATGAAGTTTTCAAATAAGTTAATCATTTTATTTTTGAGTCTTACGTTGTTGCCAATGTTGTTGCTAACGTTTTTGTCATTGCAAAACGTCCGTAACGCGCTTATTCGTCAGACAATTAATCAGTTAGATTCAATTGCAGAAATCCAAGAACAAAGGATTAATGAAGCGCTGAGCAGATATTTGGAACAAGTGAAGCTAATAACATCAAGAACTCAACTGCGTATTAGTTTGCAAAATTATTTGGACTCTGGTGATGTTGCTGAATTGGACCATATGCAAAGCATTTTGCACGATGCGTCGTCATCGATTAATCAGATTGAAGCAGTGACTGTGCGTGATGCTGGCGGTAATATTATTGTATCAACGTTGAATAGCGATGTGTTGTCTGAAGTGGCGATGGAAAGAACTGAAGCAGAGATTAGTACGTACAAATTTAGTGAGATGTTTGTTGATGAAAATAATGTTATCAAGGCTCGTTTGGTTGGGCCGTTGATACTTGATGGTGAGCAACTTGGGTTTGTTGAGGTGGTTGCAAAAGCTGATGCTATTTTTGACATTACTAACGATTACACTGGTTTGGGTGAAACTGGCGAGGTGGTTATAGCTCAAAAAAATAATAGCGGAGATGCTTTGTTCTTGACTCCACTTCGGTTTGATTCAGGCGCTGCGCTTAGACGAGCTATTGCTCGAGACACGGCGGGTAGTCCGATCGCTGCTGCTGTGACTGGTCAGGAAGCGGTGTTGATTGATTCAAAAACACTGGACTATCGTTTAGTTCCAGTATTTGCAGTTACTCGGTATATTGATTCGCTGGATTGGGGATTGGTCGTGAAAGTGGATAGAGAACAAGCACTTGCTCCTGTTGATACCTTGAGTGCAGTTTTTTGGATTCTGCTGTTTATTACTTCAGGTATCATGTTTGCTGTTATTTGGTTTATTTCGCAATCTATTTCACGACCAATTATTCAGCTTACAGATGCGGCGCATGAATTTGAGGCAGGGCACTTTGATGCAAAAATCGCAATTGCTGGAAATGATGAAATTAGTATTTTGGGCAAAGCATTTAACTCAATGTCATTTGAGCTCAAAAAGCTGTATGGCTCTTTAGAGCAAGAGGTCACAAAAAAAACCAAGGCGCTTTCTGATACATTAACTCGAATGAAAGAGCAGAATAGTGATTTGGCTAATACAAAAAAGGCTATCTTGAATATCTTGGAAGATATTGAACAGGAAAAAGCATCTGCTGAATCGCTGGCGGGCGATCTGGAGAAATTCAAACTAGCTGCTGATAGTACGACAGACGCTGTGATTATAGCTGATAAGCATGCGACGATTATATACGCCAACCCAGCAACAGCTGCCATGACAGGGTATTCAGTCGAAGAGATGGTTGGCACTAAGTGTGGCGAACTCTGGGGTGGTTATATGAATGATGATTTTTATCACAAACTATGGAGTACGGTTTTGGGTAAGAATAAATTTGTAGCAGAATTGTTAAACAAAACAAAACAAGGAAAGGACCTGTATACACAGACAAGTATTTCGCCAATTTTGGATGGGCAAGGAGAAATAATGTTTTTTGTAGAGCTGATGCATGACGTAACACAAGATAAGTTACAACAAAAAGAAATTGAAAAATTCAAACTGGCTGTTGAAAGTGCTAGTGATCATGTAGTTATTACTGACAAAGACGGTATGGTGTTGTATGCAAATGATTCAGTAGAAAGAATTACTGGGTATAGTCGAGAGGAGGTTTTGGGCAAAAAAGCAGGCTCTCGTGAGCTATGGGGCGGGATGATGGATGATGAGTTTTATGCGCAGTTATGGAAAACTATACGGGATGAGAAAAAAAGTTTTTCTGGAGAAATAAAAAATAAGAAAAAGAATGGGGAAGAGTATTACGCGTTGTCTACAATATCGCCAGTACTGGATGAGAATGGAGAGGTGGAATTTTATGTAGGTATCGAGCGAGACACCACACAAGAAAAAATGGTTGATCAAGCAAAAACCGAATTTGTATCATTGGCCTCTCACCAGTTGCGCACACCACTTTCTGCTATTAATTGGTATGCTGAGTTATTATTGGCTGGCGATGCGGGCAAAACTACAAAACAACAAAAAGAATACATTCAAGAAATCTATGACGGTAATCAACGTATGGTTGCATTGGTTAATGCGTTATTGAACGTATCCCGGCTTGAGTTAGGTACGTTTGTTATTGATCCAGAACCAGTCCAGTTAGTTGATGTTGCAGAGAGTATCTTACATGAGCTACTGCCAATGATACAGACAAAAAAGATACAGATTGTGAAGGATTTTGGGGACATTCCAACGGTTCAGGCGGATGCGGGATTAACAAGAATTATTTTCCAGAATTTACTTTCAAACGCAGTTAAGTA
>JAUIEQ010000179.1 GCA_030429785.1 bacterium | reverse complement strand
ATACCGGTATACATGTATAGTGTGTGGACTGGAGAGTTTTGGCCAAGTATGAAGTCTCAATACAAACAAATACAACGCAGGGCATGGGGTGTAGAAAACTTTCCATACCAAGCATGGTATTACCTTAAAATAAAAAACCTTCCGTTCAAAAAAGGATTGCACTATTTGTGGAATCAGCTAGAAGGAGTCTACTCATGGGCTACTGCACCAATACTTATTTTTATTTTAGGTCGGTTGCCACTGTTAGTACTTGAAGGGGATGAAAAAGCAAGCGTCATTGCTCAAAATGCGCCCTTTATTCTTGAGTCGCTTATGACCATCGCAATGGCTGGCTTGATACTCAACGCCGCCTTATCAACCCTACTCATGCCAAAACGACCAGAAAATGTCAGCGCATTCAAATGGATTATTATCGTGCTGCAATGGATTGCTTGGCCTATTATGATGATTATTTTTGGCTCAATTCCAGCAATTGACGCATTGACTCGGTTAATGCTCGGTAAGTATTTGGGATTCTTCCTCGCACCAAAAGACAAAGTTAATACAGCGCATTCAGTAAACACCTAACGACAAGCTGTTGACCGCATTGTCGTATATTGCTACGCTCAACTTTAATGATCTTTCATAACCACAAACACAGGAAGGAAACCCTATGATCGAAACAATTACTTCGATGATTCCTATTCTACTGACTATTGCTTTTGTTTTACTAGTTATTATGTTTATGCTGCAGCTCATCAAACAAAACAAAATCAATAAACTGCATGTACTGACAATACCTCAAAATTGTAAACATATTTTTGACCAAGGCATTGAAACTGATACACTACCAAATGCAAACCAAGCTATTGCAACCGGTGATCTTGTCGCGGTACAACTTCGAGGTAGTAGTAATGTATTTGGTGTTGCGGAAGTCCTCAGACAGCACCCTATAAAATCATATGTACGAGTCGTTCAAAAAGCGCCACGATTTTGGTATCTACGCACAACGAAAGGACTGTAAATAATGCACTCATCTGACGCCGAAAAAGTTGTTGCAATCTTAAAAGCATCCGAGGCACTGCGATCTGGTCACTACCAATATCGCAGTGGACACCATGGATTCACCTATATTGATAAGAATAACATCTACATAAACCCTGCTTTAACAGAGCAATTAGCGGAATGTTTAGCAGCTGTATTAGCTCCTATAACAAACAAGTTTGATGTCATAGCAGCTCCTGCTATAGGCGGTATCATTATTGCTCAAAGTGTCGCTCGATTGCTTGGTAAAAAGTTTGTTTTTGCCAAAAAGGATAATGGCTCGCTAATACTCGACCAAATAGGATTTGTTGATACGCTGTCAGGCTCAAATGTTGTATGTATTGAAGATACTATAACAACTGGACGCACAATACATACGTTAGCCGACCTCATAAACACCTCGGGTGGATATGTGGTTGAAAAAGCATGCTTGTTCAATCGCTCAATACCATCACAAGCTGTTGCAGCGATTTCGCTGCTTGACTTTGATGAGTTATCAAAGCTAACTGATATGAGCATATGGCAACAAAACGACTGCCCGCTGTGCAAAGCGGAGATTCCTTTGGATAACTAATCACCAAAACCGTGTACGACACACGGTTTTTATTTATCCACAAACAGAATTTGACGTAATTATTATTTCGTATCTAATAATGCACCATCAATAGCCCGAGATCCTTGTATGAAATCTTGTGCAGCCATTTTTCTTTTTCCAGCGGGAATTAATTCAAGAATCTCTAACACTCCAGTGCCGCAATGTACAAACAACCGAGAATCAATCAGCCTAACTTGACCATTTTTTCCTGAGCTTACAATTTCA
>JAUIEQ010000178.1 GCA_030429785.1 bacterium | reverse complement strand
ATATTCGTACGCCTCTTCAGCCGTATCAGCCAAACAGAACAAGTCGAGATCTTCTTGGTCAATCAGATTAAATTTCTGACACATTGATTCTTCAAGCCATGTCACCAATGGCTGCCAAAACTTTTTGTTCACCAAGACAATTGGCAACAAGTCAACTTTGTGCGATTGTACTAATGTCAGCACTTCAAAAAATTCATCCATGGTTCCGAATCCACCTGGATACACCACATACATGCGCGCTGAAAACGCAAGCATGACTTTGCGACTAAAAAAATACCGAAAACTTTCTGATTTTTTGACGTATGGATTAATGACCTGTTCAAACGGCAACTGAATATTCAACCCAATTGATTCTCCTTGCGCTACAAATGCGCCTTTGTTAGCCGCCTCCATAACACCCGGACCACCGCCAGTAACAACCGTATATCCATCTTCAGCAAGCATGCGAGCCAAATTGGTAGCATCCTCATACACATGCTCAGGCAACCCAGAACGAGCACTGCCATAAATAGAAACCGTATTATCCAACCGACTCAAAAACTCAAAGCCTTTGACAAACTCATTCATAATCTTAAAAATCCTCCACGCAGCCAACTCATACTCATGATGCTCAAGCAACGCATCGAGTTGATCGTACTTTGGTTGTTTTTTTGATCGCTGCAGCTTATCAGTAAGTGACAATCCCATATTATTTGTGTGTTAAATGCCTCATTGAAGATTTTTTTGGCTTCTTTTTGCCCTTGAGCAATTGCTCGGCCAGCGTATAACATTCACTGATGTTATCGACTAATGTGTAGAGTTGCATATCGTCTTGATTGATTGTTTTGTTCTCAACATACATAGACTGCTCTACCCAGGTAAGCAACGGCTCCCAAAACTCTGTATTGACCAAAATAATTGGCACTGGTTCGATTTTGTTGGTTTGGACTAATGTTGCGATTTCAAAAAAATAATCAAGCGTTCCATACCCGCCCGGGAAAAAAATAAATAACTCAGCCGAAAAAGACAAAATGACTTTTCGTGTAAAAAAGTAACTAAAGCTCTCTGATTTTTTGACGTATGGATTGCTACGCTGTTCATTTGGTAGCTGAATATTCAATCCAACTGACTCACCGCCTGCCTGAAACGCACCTTCATTGGCCGCTTCCATAATACCAGACCCGCCCCCCGTCACAACTGTGTAGCCGTCTTTTGAAAGCATAATTGCCAATTCTCTGGCTTGATCATATAGTTTCTGATCAAGCGTATCACGACTAGTTCCAAAAAACGTAACCGTTTTATCAAATCGATTCAAAAATTCAAATCCTTGCACAAACTCACTCATGATTTTGAATATGCGCCATGAATCAATTTCGTCTTCATGTAACTCAAGTAATTTATTTACTCGTGCGGCTGAATGTTCTGATGACTGTGATGACATACAATAATAATTACTAATAAACTATGCAGTTGAAAGAGCAACGCGCACTGTTGCGATAATTGCCGCAGCATCAATCGCTTGCGCTGACAAAAGCTCCGCAGGTTTACCACTGTGCGGCATCTTTCGTACTGCCAATGCATGAATAGGAATACGCTCAGTTGCGAGCGCGCTCATGACTGCCTCACCCATCCCACCTTCCGCAAAATGATCTTCTACTGTAATGATTGCTGATGTTTCGGCTGCAGCCAATTGCAATGTAGCGCCGTCAATTGGCTTGATGCTGTACAAATCAATAACACGAATAGCAATCCCTTCCGAAGCCAACACATCATGCGCTTTGATCGCTTCATATACCGTCACTCCTGCAGCAACAACAGTCACAACATCTTGAGCAGATGCGCGTAGTGTTTTGCTTCCACCAATAGCAAATGCC
>JAUIEQ010000022.1 GCA_030429785.1 bacterium | reverse complement strand
TCACGACAAAGCGGCCGACGAATACGCCTTAACATGATTAGAAAAGCAAAGGACGGTTACTGGCCTAATAAGGCCCCGTATGGCTACCAAAACAAGCAAGAGAAACTCAAGAGCGGAAAAGATAAGCGTTGGGTCGAGGTTGATTGGGAGGAGGCAAAATGGGTCATTAGAGCATTTGAACTTTTTGCTACCGGTAATTACTCCGTTGAAATGTTGGCTAAAAAACTGCAAGAGGAGGGGTTTCCGGTCCGAACACGCAAAGGTAGTAGCGGGAAGTTGCACCCAAGCAAACTAACAAACGTTCTACGAGATAGGTTCTACATTGGAGTTATCGCATGGGGTGGCATAGTTAATCCCGACGGCAAACATGAGTTGTTTTTGGACCGCAAACTATTTGAAAAGGTGCAAGCAATTCTTGACGCCCGTTTGGGCGGTGCAAGTAGAAACCGCCGACTATTTTCAGTACTCAAGGGTCTTTCGTGGTGCGGAGAATGCGGAAGTAGGTGTACCGTTGAAGAACATACTACCAGTAGCGGAAACGTCATACGTTATGCACGGTGCTTAAAATCACAAAAGAGCCAAAAGGTTAAGTGCAATCAAGCGTATGCAAATGAAGAAGAAATACTTAAAGAGGTTGAGCGTACCTTAAAGTTGGTTCAACTCCCTACTAGTATTGTTCTTAAGTTGCGCAAGCGTGTACGCGCACTTTTTGCAGACGAACAGGAGATTTACGAAAAAGCGCGAGCAGACATTTTGAATAAACTTGAAGACACAAAACGTCGCAAGAAAAATCTTGTCATGCAACTAATTGACAAAGATAAAACAAGCGAGGGAGATTTTGATGTGTATGAAGAAATAAAAGTCGATTTGGCAATCGAGGAGAAGCGCCTAACCGAACAACTTGATAAAATTGAAAATCAACTTGCGAGTGTAGTTCGCACTATTGAAATCGCATTAGCACTCGCTACCAGTTGTTATTACGCATACAAGAAGGCAGAACCAGAACTACAAGCACTCCTTGTACGGACCTTCTTTAAAGAAGTCATTATCGAGGATAAACAAATAGTCCGAGTAGTCGTAAATGACCCACTCGGCTATCTGTGTAGGAAGCGTCTTTCCAAGTATCCTATATTCGATTTAACTACTTTTGGTGGACCCGAGGGGAGTCGAACCCCTGACCTCCTGCGTGCAAAGCAGGCGCTCTAGCCAGCTGAGCTACGGGCCCCCATGCTTATTCTAATAAATAACTTATTAAAACAAGTATGGGGACGGACCCATTTCAAGGCCCTTGTAATTTTTGTAATCAAAGTCTGAAGCAATGCGCTGTTTGCTATATAATAGCTTTAGATTGTTGGTGAGAATACTGGGCCAAATGTTGATCCGAGTATCCAGGTGAGAAATGGTTCTAACAAACCAACCATATGCAGTATGCCAAAAAATGATAACATAATGCCAATCAGCTTGTAAAATAAGAATGTGCCGCCCCATGTTCGTAAATGGCGCTCAAACCAATCAATGCGTCCAAAGTTTGTGACAAACCATAAAGTAAATTTGAGCATCAAGAATCCAATACCAGCCATGATAATGCCAACTACTAGATTCTCCATAGGAATAACGTTAATGCTCGATGCGGCAGATTGATGCTATGATGGTGGGTGCTGAGAGAGTCGAACTCCCGACCTCCTCGGTGTAAACGAGGCGCTCTAACCAGCTGAGCTAAGCACCCATATGATCAATCTCTTACCTAGTTGTAAATATAGCAAAAAAATAAAAGGCAGTACAACCTTTACCAAAGGTTAGCATAGACATAGAAATGAATCAAGTCCAGCAACCTCCCAAACTATCCACAATAGGTACGTTGACCAAGGGTTTATTTTTTGGGTAGTATGTATGTACGGAACATATATTCTATATCTATGGTGTCATTCACGACAATTAAACAATACATCCAAGAACTGACGCGGTCAGTAATTATTTTGGTTGGCTTGTTGATTGGCGCGGATGCGGCATAGGTCTTGATACACATCAGATACCACCAGCCGCTTCATACGAAAGCGGTATTTTTTTTGTCAAAATAGTTAGAAGATCGACAGTTCGTTTGTGCGGTTTGTGATGTTCTTAGTATCTGTTCATTCATAATTCAATCAATAAATCCCATAAGGAGTGCGCATGTCACAAAAACCTAAGTCGTTTATTATTGTTTTTACCCCCGATGCCGGATCTGCAGCAGCGGCTGTGTTCCATGAAGTTCGTACACAGTCAGGCGATGATGTTCCTATCCGCGATTCGTCAGAGTATCAACACCTTGAAGCAGTTGGTAGATTGAAGCAAGTTATCGAATATTTGTTCAGGCGTCACAGCTTGCAGTACAACCGCCATTATTATTTTGCGCGTTGTACGGGCACATCATCAGCTGGTGCTGGTATGTCATGCTGACAACTCTTTTTTTAACCCTTGGATTAACCAAGGGTTTTTGTATCAACAAGGTGAACAAGCGTCTTGTTTTCTCGAGAACGCGAAGTGGAAGGTTGATGCAAAAGCTGTTTCACAAGCAGCGCTCATATCTGTCGGTACAGAACTGTTGCCTGCGTCAGCAGGTATAGCTTTTGACAGGCAGGGGTAATCATCATGGCGTTATTACTAACGTTTGCCTGTGTGGTATCGATCGGGTGAATCCTATACTGATCGATGTATGATAGTAAGTCCTGCGATTTGCCTTACCAAGTAGTAACAATACCAGTAACAAAAGCTGACAAATATGTCAGCATTTTAAATGCGAAGATATCTTGTGCAGTTCGTTCATATTGTATTGACGTATTTTATTTTATTACGTACAGTAGTACATTGCTTGTTAATTTACAATATATCATCAATACACCAGAGGAGTGATAATCATGTTGATACACTTGAGAGTCCTACTGCGCAGCTATATAGTTGCAGCTATTACGCAGACAGGTATTGCTTTGGCAGCTGCTGTATATATTTTGATAATCTGCAGTGATGTGGGTGAGCGCAGCTTCATACTACTGTATGTAGCCCCAGCCATAGCTTTTTTCTTTATTGGTTGGATGCTGTATCAAGATGTTATTTTCAAGGCTTATACGGGAAGCGTTCCGATTGCTGACGACCTGATGGGTAGGGCTGATATTGTTGCACCAGGAGGTAGTCCCATGCCATGGTCAAAGTCTTTGCATCAAGTGCTAGCCACGCGAGCAGCTTTGTGGGGGTATGCTTGTTATTTTGTTGCCGCGTCGGTAGTTGGGTTGGATTTGTACCCAACTGTTGTGCCGATTGGGTATGGTTTGCTGGCGGCTCTTGCATTGTTGCTTTGTATGACATTTATTGTTGCTCATTACGCGCATATCGATACGTTGGTGTCGAGTTTTGGGCAAGAGAATATGCTGCGATCAATTCAGTTTGGCGTGGAGGGTTATGTCCAATTTTCGCGTGCACGTTATCAAATGAAGCGGTTGTTGAGTACTTCATTGAGGGCTTATATCGTTCCAATGTTTTTGCACGGAGTGATAATTGTTTGGGCGTACTTTACATTTTTGTGGTAGTTGGTGTGTATAGCAAAAAAATACAAGCAGGCTATATTGTTATATCGCCTGCTTTTTTATATATTGGCAGCAGCAATCACTAGTCTATAATTGAGTATGTTTTGTTTGTTTTTTTGATAATGCGCTCTGCAAGTAGTTGTTGCAATGCTGTTTGTATTCGTTGTTGTGAAATACCACTAGTGTCAACGATTTTTCTTTCGGTGTGGTTTTGTTGTGATAAGAGTTTGATAATCACACCTCGTGCCTCACGGTTTGAGCCTTTGAACGTGCTTTGTTTTGTATATTTTTTGCTTTGTCGACTTTTGTTACCAACAGTTTTTTTGATGTGTGCGCCATAGTCCATGAGGGCAGCATACCATTGGCGCGGGTTGGTGTGATCAATTGTTTGTTTGATTAGTGGAAGTAGTTGCGCATCTGTGATATTGTATTGATCTTCAAAAAAATGATGGATGTACACAGTGCGAATATTGGTCTCAATTACGACAGCTGGCATGTTGAATGCAAAAGCTTGAATAGCAGCTGCGGTGTACGGCCCAATTCCAGGAAGGGCGCATAGTTGCTCTGTGGTGCGTGGTAGGCGACCGGCATACTCTTGAGTAACGTGTTGAGCGCATTTGTGCAGGTTGAGCGCGCGACGATTGTATCCAAGTCCCTGCCAATGTCGTATGACTGCAGTGAAAGCAGCTGTACTGAGTTGTTTGAAGTTTGGAAAAGCTGTGAGGAATGCGTGGTACTTTGGCACGACGCGATCTGCTTGGGTTTGTTGTAGCATGATTTCCGAGACGAGTATTTCATAAGGAGTGTTTGAACGTTTGCGCCATGGAAATGAGCGTTGATTTTTTTTATAGTAATTCAAAACAGTTTTTTGAAAAGTATGCACTTGTTGCTTGGTGAGTTTTTGAGTTCTTGTCATAAGATCGTAGCACACAGCGTGTGTATGGTGTTTATTTCCAGAGCACCAAGATAATAGCCATGAACATCCACGTTATTAGTGTATAACTGGTATTAAGTATCCAGAGTTTTGGTTTGTCTTTGCCCCAGAGTACGCCTTGGAGCTGAATGAATGTTGCGAACGCAAGCCATGTCAAAAATGCAAACAACAGAGCGTCGCCAATCGTCAGAGCGCCGAGTGTACCAAGCATGATGGCTGCTATATATGCAGTTATGATGTTTCCTATGAAAGAAATAATGTAGTTTTTTTTAGCCTCAGCTTTCATGGTTGCTTGCAGTTGTGTGTCATTTGGATCAATGCCTTGAAGTTGCATCCAGATTTTTCCAAACAGTGGTCCATACCACACCATTCCTACGATCATTGGAACAAGTGCGGCAATGATAACAGCGCCATAATTGACAATATAACTAAGCATATTTGTGTATATAATAATTAAATAGCATTTGACTTCTGTATATACTATACCGTAAGCTAATGTCAACAGTATATTGTTTTTTCACAGTTAAATACAAAGGAGATCTGTATGGGTTTAAGACAGGTAAAAAATGAGCCACAAAAATTGTCGCTTACAAGGCTACCGTGGAAATATGTGCTTCAGCAGGAGCAATGGTATCAGCAGATGTGGTTAGTGCTTGTTGGGTTGTTTGTTATTGCTTCGTTGGTAGCGCCGATGTCACTGCTTGTGACAATTCCAGCTGGCATGGTATATACGTTGTATGTAGTGCAGTTGTTGTTTGTTGCTGCAGCGTATAGCCGAGCACGTTTGGCTGCATATTGTTTTAGTCCTGAGCAAACGTTTGTTATTGTGCTGATTCATCTAAGTAGTATGGCCCTTGTGTACTGGTGGTATTCGCATGATATTCAACCCTATGATAGATTGTATTACAATATTTGGGCGCTTGTGATTGCAATTGATCGAATCCGAATTATGTACTGGAACATTCTGTATCGCTGTTATATTATTGGATTGCTGCCTCGACGAACTGATACAAAATATGTTGATGAGTATGAATAAACCGCATGAAGTATGCGGTTTTTATTTTGTGTATTCATAGGAGCGGTTGCAGAGTTGGCTAATTGTTAGCATAAGTTCATTGGTTAATGATCTCAGCAAAGAGTAAGACAGCGGTGTGTTGTTGTGTGATTGTAGAGAGAGTGGTTTGCCAAAGTGCAATGCTATCGTGTTGTTATGTTTGAAATAGTGCTCGTATCCATCTCCTAAGGTGCTGTAGATATGCTCATGCAATATGTGCATTTCGGTTGCAGAAAGCTCTTTGTGATGGGTGTGATTGTATGGGTCAACAAGTGTATGCGCAGTGGTGAGGATACGATTTTTTTTGTCGAGAAAACCTGATACAAGCGGTTGGGTTTGTTTGGTAATGTGTATTTGATGTGGTTCGCCAGTGCTGATGATGCCGACAGGAATAATTGGCAGTTGTGTAGCTAGGCTGAGGCGAATAGCACCTGTCTTGCCTCGCGATAGTTGGTTGCCACGAGGGACACGAAGACCTTCAGGAAAAATGCCAATTGGAATACCGCGGCGCAATAGTTTGGTGGCAGGAGTAAGGCATAGTGCTGGTTTTGTCTTGTCTTTGTAAATGACTTTTGTCCACCGTTGTATCAATGGTCGCAAGCTTGGGTGCAGCACGCCTGTATTGCTGATGAACCGAATTGAGTGTTTGCAATGACCAAATAGTTTGGTGGTCAAGACAACGCCATCAAAAAAAGAAATGTGATTACCAGCCAGTATAAACGGCTTGTCGCGTGGAACATATTCAAGTCCAGTGCATGTAGAAACTATCTGATTGATGTATGGAATGAGTGTGAATCGTGAGAGTGGGAATTGCATACGCATAGTTACTAGCCTTAGTATAAACACAGACACTGCTAGGGAGCAAGGTTATTTGGTGCGCTTGAGTATATATGACATCATGTCAGTTAATGTTGTGTGATGTTGCTTGACTACTGGTATGTGTGGAATAAGCGCATGTGCTTTATTGGTGAGGCTGGTGGTCAGTGTTGTTATTTTTTCTTGTATATTGTATTTGTCTACGATCATTATGATATATTCTAGGTCAACGTTGGTTGCTGACTGGTTTCCGAAAATGTTGCGTAGGCGCTGTTGTTCAGATGGTTTGGCATACTTGAAAGCGTAATAAAAATAAAGTGTTTGTTTGCCCTCGCGGATATCAGAGCCGCGCGGCTTGCCAGTTGTTTGTTCATCACCAAATAAACCTAGTTCATCATCTTTGAGTTGAAAAGCAACGCCAAAGTATTCGCCCAGTTTCCGCAATTGTGAAATAGTTGCTTGGTTGGCATTGTGTAAGATGCCTCCAATGGTGAACGGAAGTGAAAAAGTGTATACAGCAGTTTTGTATGTATGAATATGAATAATTTCATCAATGCTTAAATGGTTGTTGGTAAGGCCGCTGTACACATCCTGCATTTGAGCAAATGTGGTTCGACTGATGTCGTGGGAGAATGCACTGAGTAAGCGTTGCATTGTTTGTCTGCCTACTGAAATATGAGTGATGATATCAAATGCTAAGTGCTGTGTCATAATGCCTGCAGCAATGCCCATGCTATAACCAAAGTGTTCTGCCTCAGAGATATTGTAGCGTACTGCTTGTTCTGCATACTGATGATGAAACGTCGTATGACCTCGCCGAATAGTATCGCGATCCATAATATCATCATGAATAAGCAGTGCTGCATGAGTAAGCTCAAGTGCAGCAGCGACTCTCACGGCATCGGGATGTTGTGTCGTGCCTAAGAGTTCGTTCATAAAAAGCACTAGTGACCCGCGGACAGATTTTCCTTGGGTGACTGTTTTGCTGAGTCGTTCAAGTGCATCAGTGCTCCAAGGATGCTTTGCTAATTCAGCTGTTTTTTGTTCCAAGTAGTCATGCAAAAAAGTATCGATTTGAGGTTTGTATATTTTGAGTAGTTGTGTGACCGTTTGCATAGTTTTTTTGAGTATGGCTTAGTATAGCTTGTTCATCAGTACAAAACAAGTAGTAAAAACCACCGTATGTAGGTGGTTTTTTGGTATATTATTTTTTGCGACTGTTCCACGGAGGGATGCCTAAATCATTACGCGCTTTACTGACTCTTTTGACAGAGATTCCCACGCAAGCAGCAATGATTGTATCAGGAGCTTTGCCAAAGAAATCCTTAACTTTATGTAGCCAATCAGGTACTTTGTCAAAGGCGTACGCTAGTCCAAGTTCAGCAAACACGGTATTGTAATTCCCAAAGTGAACGATTGCTGAGTGAGCATACGCAGGCGCTCTTTTTTCAATTTGTTCAGGAGGTAAGATCACTAGATGATTGTTCTCGAAATAATGCAGTACTTGGGAAGCGCAATAAAATGGAAGTTCTGCTCTACTCAGAGTAGCGCCACGTTGAATGAGTTTGACGTGGTTTTCGGTATAATCACAGTACCTGCAGGTGACGGTATTGATTGTTGGGTGATCGGCAAACCCGTACAAAATGTCAGCAAGACTCAAGTTTTGTCGGCAGTTGTAGCATTGGAAGTCTCGTTCAGGAACATATCCATATCCACGAAGTGCATGCATAATCTGTGCTCGTAACGTAAGCAATTGAGCCTGTTTATGAGCAGTAAGTAATTGAGTGTTGATTTCGTTGCGTAAGCCGTAGCTTAGTTTCATCGAAGATCTCCTTGTGTTGAATAGTGTATTGTTAAAGTATGAAAGTATATTTGAATATAGATGTATTGATTTTTTTTGTCAAATAAAATAACTCACACGATTATTTGTGTGAGTTGAGTATGTGAAGTCACGTGATTATTTCGCTCCACTTTTCTCTAATACTCTCCAGTATTTTGATGAGCTGTTGGTGGATATCCGGCTCAATGCAAAAAAATACAGCATTGTTGATATCAAACCAAACTTGCGTCTCACCAAAGAATGGGAGAATGTTGTTGAGTCCGAGCTTTTCACGCAAAGCTTTGTGAAAGTTTATCCATTCTTTCAACTGAATAGCATCTTCGGCGAGCTTTTGCACAATATTTTGGTATGCGCTGGTGTCGAACGCATCCCCGGGCACGATTGCGTAGATCGTAGCTGCCTTACCTTCAATGAGTATGTCTAGTTCGTGCGGTACCATTCCAGCGGCAAACAAGGCTCTCATAGCTTCTTGTTGGTTGCCGCATTCAAATTCGACTGATCCCATGTTTTCATATATCAGTTTTTGCTGCTTGTTAATAAAACAGCGTTGAATCAGATATGGATTGTCCACGCAAGTCTCCTTTTGATAAAAGGTTTAGATATTTCAGAATTGTTTATTTGCAATAATTTTATACTATACATTTTTGTTTCTACTTTGTCAAGGGAAAACAAAAAACACTGATACTGCTCAGTGTTTTTTGGTGGTGCGGACGAGAGGACTTGAACCTCCACGGGGAAAATCCCCACCAGGCCCTCAACCTGGCCTGTCTACCAGTTCCAGCACGTCCGCTAGTAACATATCACCCAGTGGATAGGGTGATATGGGTCAGTATGAATATAATGCTCATACCAATCGCATCATACAAATTTTTTAAAAAAAATGCAAACTACAAAACCCCGAATATTCGGGGTGTAGAGTGGGGAATAAAATAGTAATTACGCTCGTATCAGGACTATACCTTGGCAACTTGTTTTTCGCGAAGTCGCTTTTTGTAACTTCTGAGGAAATACAGTTTTGATCGTCGTACTTTTGCTTTTTTGACTACTTCTATTTTAGCTACATTGCTTGAAGCTAGTGGAAAGAGCTTTTCTACGCCGATTCGATTTGCGCCGATCTTGCGAACAAGAATGCGTGCATTTTCCAACTGCTTACCTTTTTTTGAAAGTATCATGCCTTCAAAAATCTGAATACGTTGTTTTTCTTCGCCTTTTGCATTCACATCTTTTACGATTTGGTGCACACGAACGGTCATTCCTGGCTTAAAATCAGCTGGATTGATACGGTCTTTTTGGCTGTCTTGTTGTTCGGCTGTATGCTGTTCTTCAGACATATACAGTGCTTAAGGATAAATTGAACTTACTCTAGTCTAGTATATTATGCATATACTGTCAATGCTTATTAGTAGATAGTCTGGGTATGAGTATATGAGTGGCAGCTTTGAGAAATACCGCGCATCTACACTAGAGCAAATACCGCACATAAATGTAGACAGTGCTGATTCCAACAGTAATAACCATAACAGTTAGACCTACTTTCATGAATTCTTTGAAGCCAATTTTGTAGTTTGATTTAGCGGCAATATCAGCTACGATCAGGTTCGCACTTGCGCCAATGAGTGTGCCATTTCCGCCAAGATCAGCGCCAAGTGCAAGTGACCACCAGAGTGGATTAAGGTCGCCAAAAGTCGTGTGCATATTCTCAACAAGTGGAATCATAGTAGCGACAAATGGAATGTTGTCGACAAACGCAGAAAAAATAGCACTGCTCCACAAAATAGTTAGTGCGGTTGCAGTGAGGTTGCCGTTGGTTAGTGCAAGGAACTTTTCTGCCAAAAGATGCATCAAGCCGATTTCTTCCAAGCCACCAACCAGAATAAATAAGCCAACGAAAAAGAATACCG
>JAUIEQ010000177.1 GCA_030429785.1 bacterium | reverse complement strand
TTGCCAGAAACTAAGAAAAAATGCAGCTATAACTGGACCAATAATAAATCCACTGATACCAAATGCAGTTAGTCCACCTAATGTTGAAAGCAATACCAACACATCAGGCATCTGCGTATCTTTGCCGACCAAAATAGGTCTGAGCACATTGTCCATGTTACTGATAACAATCGCACCAACAAGCAGCACTACTGCACCTTGCCAAATATTTCCCAGCGATAACAAAATCAATCCAGCCGGACCCCAGATAATAAAACTACCAACTGCCGGAATTATAGAAAGTAATGCCATGATTGCCCCCCACAACATTGGCGCTTCTATGCCAGCAATCCAAAATAATATAGCACCAAGCACACCTTGCCCAACGCCTATAATAACCGTTCCCTTCATAGTTGCACGAACCGTTGAAGTAAACCGATCAAACAAGCGCTGTTCTTTTTTGTCTCCGAGGGGTAGTACATGCTGAAATCTTTTAAGTAGTCGCACTCCATCCTTAAGAAAAAAGAACAGCACATACAGCATTAAGAAAAACTGCAACACAAACCGCAATGATTGCTGACCTACCCTACTTACACCGCCTGCGACGTAGTTTCCAAATGATCCAGCTGCTTGTGAAATTTTTTCCTGTAAGTCAGATCGCTCAATACCAAGACTCTCCAACCATTGCATGACTGGAATGCTCTCGTTAATAGCTTCGAACGTATCAACTACACTACGTTGCTCAACTACTACAACTTGATACAAATCAACTGATTCATACACAACCGCGAACCCAAGCGCATACACTGGTACAAAAACGATAACGATCAGCATAAGCAATGTCATACTTACTCCAAGCAGTTCATGATCATTAAGAATTTTTTGTAACCATGTTTTGACTGGATAAAAAATAATAGCCAAAACTGCCGCCCAAAAAATCGCCAGCAAGTATGACTGAATCAACCACACAAAAGCTATGGTTACGATTGCCAATATGCCTAAAAATAAATTACGTTGAAATGATTTAAATTTCATACATACGATATGAATCTGATTATCAGTATAACAAACATTGCTGCAGCCGACCACTTATTACATCACCTCAAATAACCAATGGTTAGCAAATAAATCATTATTTATACGAACCTTGACACCATGCAGCGCGATCGTTATTGTATAGTATCAGCATGTTATTTCACAAAAAGCTGTACAAGCAATGGCTACTACCACAGAAGCCACTGACAGACATACTTCATTAATGTATTAATTCAATACATACACCCTGCGAGGAGATGCTATGAATCACAAACAATACATGCGCTTAGCACTACTTGTGCTAACACTATTCATTGCTGTATATACTCATGTCTCAAACTCTTCCCAGTCAAACCAATATCAGATAGTAACAACCATCAACGATACTACCTACACTATCTGCACCAGCAATCTTTCTGACATGAACTGTATTTTATTGACTATGCAATTCGGATTGTATATCAACACTGCACCAAAATCAGACAAATCATCAGTAGCTATAACGACTACATTCAAGAAACATCTTCACGACATTGGCGTTGATCCTGACTCGATCATCACTCATATCGATACAATTTATTACAAGGCTCCGTACTAGAGCCTTTTTTACTACCATCAAAGCTTATGCCATCCGCCATGCAGTGCTTGATAGGCAAGAATATATGTCGCTGCATTCCACGACTGCTTCACAACGCCCATTGACTTACCAGTTCTCCCGTGAAAAAACTCATTAAACTCCCAATCATGTTGACTATTCACATTCGCAAGTCGCTCAAGCTCTGACTCGGCAACATCTTTGTTACCCTGAGTTGCCAAAAGATATACCCAAAATCCCCCTACATATG
>JAUIEQ010000021.1 GCA_030429785.1 bacterium | reverse complement strand
TAGGTAGTGATCCGAAACCTGACCGATATTTCAATATCTATTCACAAGCTAAACGTTATGATCCACATGGAGATTTTGTTGAGAACATATTACGACATATTCCAAAGCACAGAGCTGAGGATGTTATTGTATTTAATCCATCAGATATAGAACGCCCAGTTGGTTTGAATATGTTGGAAGCTCGCACACCAGAAGAAATGGATTTTGCCGCCCAAGAAATGGTGTCCATTTTTTATAAACTTGTACCAAATCCTGATATGATTGGTCCAATGTTTGAGCACAATATGCGCAACGCAATGCTGACATTGATGGCAAATACAGACCACCCGGGTACACTGGCTGATATTCCAAGAATTTTTACTGACACTAAATTCATGGAACATAATCTTAAATATGTGACAGATCCGATGGTTCGTGCTTTTTGGGAAAAAGAAATGGCGCAAACTCCTGAAAGTCAGCGAGGTGAAATGCTTGGGTACTTGATTTCAAAGGTTGGTCGTTTTATTGAAAATGAAATGGTTCGAAACATTATTGGTCAACCACGATCAGGTTTTAATTTTAGAGAAATTATGGACCAGCAAAAAATATTACTTGTCAATCTCTCTAAGGGTAAAGTAGGTGAAGTCAATAGCAATTTGCTTGGTTTGATTTTGGTTTCAAAACTCCAAATGGCAGCGCTCGGGCGAGCGAGTATGCCGGAAGAGGATAGAAAAGATTTTTATTTGTACATTGATGAGTTTCAGAATTTTGTGACTGATTCAATTGCAACTATTTTGTCTGAAGCTCGTAAATACAAGCTCAACCTCATTGTTGCGCATCAATACATGTCGCAGCTAGTCAAAAACAATGACACGGCTATCAAAGACGCAATCTTGGGTAATGCTGGTACTATTACGACGTTTCGTATTGGGGTTGAAGATGCAGAAGTTTTGGCAAAAGAATTTGAGCCAGTATTTAATCAAAATGATTTGGTTAATATTGAAAAATACACCGCCTATATTAAATTGTTGATTAACAACACTGCTTCGCGTCCGTTTAATATGGGTACAACAGCCCCACTTGATTCGGGTAATCACCAACTTGCTGAGTCCATTATTGAATTGTCACGTCTTAAATATGGTAGAGCACGAGCTGAAGTGACGCAATCAATACTTGAGCGAACTAAGCTTGGTGAAACAACAAAGCCAACTTCAGCTGGTGTTGAAAGTTCATTTTGACGACTAGTTTGACATAGGTTATTATTAAGGCGCTTTTATGGAAACATTTGAAAAGAAACCGAACTACAATATCTCTTCAGAAGCTAATGAAATAACAACAGAGGCCAAGCATTTTTAGATGAACAAAAAAATAATTAATAGTATAAAAAATACTTAAAACAAAAATATGCCAAAAACAGATCTAAACGCACTTAAAGCACAGTTAATCACTGCGCAAAATGAACTCAATAAAGCCATGCATATGGTTGATGTTTCGTTGGGACTCAAAACAGCCAATCTTGATGACAAAGCACGTATCGAAGGTGGTGTGAATGACACTGGTGATGAACGTGTTGTGGAGGGAGTTTTTGATGGTAGTGGTATGGTTGGTCCGGATGGTAAGCAGTACACAGTACCAGCTAACTATGCATCAAAGTCAAAACTAGTTGAGGGGGATATGCTCAAGCTCACCATTAGACCAGACGGATCGTTTTTATTCAAGCAAATTGGACCAGTGGAACGCGAACGACTTGTTGGCGTACTTGCATTTGATGATCAGACCAGGCAATACTTTGGAGTGATTAATGGCAAAAGTTATCAGTTGCTCACTGCTTCTGTTACATACTACAAGGGCGATGTTGGTGATGAAGTGATCATGCTGGTTCCGGTTGGTAGTGAGTGTACCTGGGCTGCAGTCGAAAATGTAGTCAAACAGCTTCCGGTTCGAGAAAGCATTCAAAAAGAGATTGTTGACGAATCAGCAACTGACGAAGAACCAGCATCACTTGAGGATGTTGATATGCTTGAACCCAAATCATTTTTTGATGAAACAGACGATATTTTTAAGATTGAATAAGCATATACTGTGTCCTGGATACAAAAACTTGCATGATAAATGTGAGTTTTTTTGAAATCTTATTGCAGAAATGATATTATTAGATTCTAATCTAACGACAGAATATGGCAACTCTATATCGAACTCACCGACCGCAGCGGTTTAATGATGTTGTTGGTCAAGAACATGTCACAACTACATTAACAAACCAGATACGACGCAATCGTATTGCGCATGCCTATTTGTTTACCGGACCTCGTGGTGTGGGGAAAACAACAACCGCTCGATTGTTAGCAAAAGCAGTTAATGCTCATGATCCAAAAACTGGCGAACCTGATGAAGCAGCTGAAACAACTCAGTTGATCAACCAAAACAAATTACTTGACCTGGTTGAGATTGATGGCGCTTCAAATCGTCGAATTGATGAAATACGTAGCCTGCGCGAACATATTAAGTACCCGCCCAATATAGCTAAGTACAAAGTGTTTATTATTGATGAAGTGCACATGCTGACAACAGAGGCGTTTAATGCGTTGCTGAAGACTTTGGAAGAGCCTCCTGAGTATGTCATTTTTATATTAGCAACAACAGAGTTGCATAAATTACCAGACACAATTGTCTCTCGATGTCAAAAATTTGATTTCAGATTAGTTGACACAAATAATTTATTGCAACGACTAGAATATTTATGCAAAGCTGAGGGTGTGACAATAGAACCTCCTGTTTTGCATAGCATTATTCGTATGAGCGGAGGGTCGGTGCGTGATGCGGAAAGTATTTTGGGACAGTTATTATCTCTTGGTGCAAAAAGTATTTCAGAAAAGGACGCGGCAGCATATCTTCCACAATCAACTCGAGAAAGCTTAGTAAACTTGTGGAGTGCGTTTGTGCAGCAAGATCTTGCGCAGAGCCTTGCTGTGATTCAGGATATGGTTGCGCAGGGTATTTCTATGGAGTTGTTTTTTGATGATTGGCTTGAATTGCTTCGATGTGTATTGCTGCTTGCTGCTGGTCAGGAGCCGCAACACATAACTATCATCAGTAGCGATGATTGGGGGCGTATGCGTGACGATGCCCAAAAAATTTCAGTCGACATACTGAAATACTATGTAACAGTTAATCTTGAGTACCGGGTTCAATTGGCGCACACCGCTATACCGCAGTTACCCCTAGAGCTTGCTGTAATCACATGTCTGAGTAACAATTCAAAACAACCGCCATTAGCTGGTGATGTAGTACAAGCCGATGCTACTCGATCAAAGCCAGTAGTGCCTCAGTCTGCACCGGCAGAAGTAGAGCAGCCAAAATCAAACAAACAAGGGTTGCTTGCAGCTATAGCAAAAAAAAATGCAGCAATCGCTCAGTATCTACAAACTGCTGATATTTCAGAAACGACTAAGGCAATGGTTATTACTGTCGGTCATGCATTTCATTATGAAATTCTTAAGAAACCAACTCAACTTGAATCAATTACTGAAGTTATGCAAAAGTTTTATAAAACTACTAAGCCTATAACAGTAACGCTTAACAAAACCAGCAAAGAAACAAGCAAAGAAGTGGATATTGCCTCATTGTCAGCTCAAAATCTTGCCAACTCATTTGGAGGAGCTGTAGTTGAGTAAGTAGATGTTTGGCAGTTTCGAACACAGCGTCACGCTGAGTGTATGTACTGAGAATAGTTTAAATACTAAAAACCAGCTTATAATTTAAGCTGGTTTGGTTTAATTGCTAAAGAGCGGTTGGTAGATAAGGGTATAGAAGTAGCTCTTTTCAAATGAGTATTCAATGGATTGCCTCCATCCAAGCTGTACCTCAATATACTCATCAATGTAGCCGAATGGACAGCCTTGGAATATAACAGAAATGCAAATCCAGATAGCAATTGTTGTTGCGAAGGTGACTTTGTACGACTTGAATGAAAAAGCTTTTTTGGTTAGATAGTAACCCCAAGCTGGCCAAAAAAAATGCAGTATCCATGAGATGCAGTAGAGTAGTATCCATAGCATGTACATACAGTGCCCCCTTGTTGTTAAATGGCATTATGATTGACCATTTAAGCAAAAATACTTATTTTCGTCAATAAATAAAACCACCATATAACTTATGGTGGTTAGCAATTGAGGTGGTTGATTTTAATGTCGGAATAGCTCTTCAGGAAAAATATCCTGAGCGAACAACTTTCTTGTTTTTTGTTTGAGATCATTGAGCCAGCGGTCGGAACCTATCTGGGGTGAGGTTCTTTTTTCAGCGCCAGATCCAACCTTGAATTTGCATTCTTCAACATAAGCATATCCGCCTATCTCAAAGAGCAAATCAAGCGCTAACTGAAGCGATTTTACTTGCTGCCACGATCTACTTAATGCCTTGTGTTGTTCGCAGCAAGTTGATTCGCTATATTTTTCTTTGTCGCAACCTGGCTTGAGTTGCCAATGTTTCATGTGATTTTTTTTGTGCGTCAAGTGAGCTTTGAAGTACTTAAGCAAAAGCCTCAGTACTTTTCCATTTAAATTGTTTACTTGGCTCATAAAACACCTCTCTTTTTATGAAAATTGTTAAGGAAAATTATAAAATTAATGTATATTTATATCATAAAAAGTATTATTTGTCAATTTTACTATCACTACATATGCCTATTGACAAAATTAACACAATATGGTAATTTTTTTTATTATCCAGCAGAAACAAGGCTGCAAAAGTCATTTAGTGTTCTTTGGCTAATATTACCTTTTAATTGCGTAACATATGCTAGTAAAATACAAACGTTTGCTATTAGCCAAGCCCGTTCGGGTTGGTTTTATGTTGCTTGTTGGTGCGGTGCTTATTTTAGGTCCATATCTACAAGTAACTATTGATCCAGTGCATGCTATTACTACACATAATGCTGTATGTGAAGATGAGTTTGCGGATCTTGACTCTGATTGTATTCCTCAAGAGCAATCTGGGTATTGTGAATTAACAATCACAAAATCAGATCAGGGAAATGATCCTGTTGTTCCGGGAACAGAGCTGGAATATTATTTGACCTTAGAAAATACCGGTACAGCTGATTGTACTGGCGGAGGTGTGAAGCTTGAAGATCTTTTTGACAAATCAAAATTACAATACCTACGACATGTCCTAGGTGGTACGTATCCAAGTGAACAGGCATTTGTTGAAAATAACTCAGTACTTCGTTGGAACTTTGCTACTGTGCAACCAGGTGAAAAACGAGAGGTGTGGGTAACTTTTGCAGTAAAAGAATCACTCAGTTGTGGTGCAGTCATTACTAACAAGCTTCGCTCATATGCAAAAGAAACTGGTTGGAGTGATTTTATTATAGAACAAACTGCAGTTGATTGCTCACAGCAACCAACGTGTGAAATTGCTTTTGAAAAAACTGCAAACAAGACAAGTGTTGCGCCAGGAGATGATTTGCAGTACACGGTCTCGCTTACCAATACTGGTGACAAAGTATGTACTGGCAGTGGCGTGCAAATGAAAGATACATTTGACAGCAATACTGGTCTTGAATCTTGGGAACTGACTGCAAGCGAAAACTTCACTCCTGAGCAACCGCATGAGTTTGGTGCGAATAATGAATATGCTCATCTTAACTACGGCAAGGTCACTCCAGGTCACAACCGGATCGCGACATTTGATATGACAGTTTCGAATGAAGCAGTCTGTGATTCAACATTGGTTAATACCGCTTGTTTTTATGCCAAAGAGTATAAAGACGCAGGTGTTACTGACCCGACTTTAGGCGCTGGATGGACATGTATTGATGTTGAAACTCCGGTTATTTGTAGCGAGCCAGTGTGTGGTAATGGCATTGTCGAATCTGGTGAGCAGTGTGACGATGGCAACCTTGTCAACGGTGATGGATGTGATCAGTTTTGTGCAGTAGAGACATTTGATATTGAATTAACAAAAACAGTTAACAATGCTTTTGTTGCTGTTGGTGATACCGTTACATTTACTATTATTGCTGATACTGTTGCTCAAGCAGGTGGTTCAAATATTACTATTGCTGACGAGCTACCAAGTGAACTTAGTCTGGTAACCAACTCAGCTACAACCACTGCTGGAACATTTGACGAATCAACAATGATTTGGACTATTGGTGACATGGCAGCACTGACTTCAGAAACATTAACTTTCGATGCTGTTGTTACACAGGCAGGGAGCTTTGTGAACATGGCGCAAGTCATGACACATGATCAACTTGATGTTGACTCAACTCCAGGTAATGATGATGTATTTGAAGACGATCAAGATACCGCTGAGGTAACTGCTTCAGAAAATCAGCCATACTGCGGTGATGGTATTATCAATCAAGCGACTGAGTCATGTGACTTAGGTGCTAATAATGGTCTCAGTTGTAGTCCTGAGTATGGTAACTCATGTAGTTACTGTTCAGAAAGCTGTACAACAATTGTGATTGATGGACCGTTTTGTGGTGATGGTGTCGTGCAATCAGATGAGGGTGAAGAATGTGATGAAGGTGCAAATAACGGCGCAGGAACATGTTCAGCACAATGTACACTTGTTGCACAAGATGCTTTTGACATAGAGTTGACCAAATCTGTGAACAACAACGCAGTTGCGCCAGGCAGTGATGTGACATTTACTGTTACGGTGCTCAATAATAGTTTGGTAGACGCTACCGGTGTTACTGTGGAGGATCGAATGCCGGCTGAATTAGTGTTTATTGCTAACTCAGCTACAACCACTGCTGGAACATTTGACGAATCAACAATGATTTGGACTATTGGTGATTTGGGAGCAGGAAGTTCAACTGAACTGACATTTGACGCTACAGTTACGACTGAAGGTACGTTTGTAAATACTGCTGAGCTTATTACCTATAATGAAACAGACATTGACTCTACAGCTGGTAATAATGTTGCAGATGAAGATGACCAAGACACAGCAGCTGTTGAAGCTATTGGTGGAAATGGCGGTCCGCAATGTGGTAATGGCATTGTTGAATCAGGCGAGCAATGTGATGATGGAAATGCAAATAACGGGGATGGCTGCAGTAATCAATGTATTATCGAGACAACTGGTTGTGTTGGAAGTTGTGGAGGAGGAACTAGCCGACCTCGTATTGTGATTACCAAAACAGCAGGAGCTGCATTTACCAACCCTGACTCGATCGTACCGTATACTATTGAGGTAACGAATACTCGTTCAGCAAGAGGACGAGACTTAGTTGTTACCGATGTGCTGCCAGCTGGTTTGGAATACGCCTCATCAACAATGACTGGCGTGTGGAATCTCGGAGATATCAGCAAGAATGAAATCAAAACAATCACATATGATGTATATGTTCCAGCTACAACTACTGCTGGCATGTACACAAATACCGCGACTGCAACCATTAGTAATGGCAACAGTGCTATAGATGATGCAGTTATAGAAGTTCGAGTTCCAAGTGTATTATCAGAAAAGTTTGCCCCAGTATTAGCAATTGAAAAAACAGCTGATCGAAGTTTCAGCAACCCAAATGGACAAGTTGTCTATACAGTTACGGTAACGAATATTGATGCACGAGAGACTGCCAAGAATGTAACGATGGTAGATCGTTTGCCAAAAGAGTTTTACTTTATCGACACTGATACATATGTTCGTTCTTGGAGTCTTGGAGATCTGCCTGCAGGACAATCAGAAACAATTACCTATACTGTTGGTGTGCTTGGGGATACTGCCGATGGTGTGTATACAAATATAGCAACTGCATCTGCAGACAACGCACCTGATGTTCATGACACCGAAGACGTTGAAGTTCGTACAGTTACTATTGAAGGCTTTACATTACCTGATACTAATGGTGCGCATATGATTCTACTGTACTTGTTGACAGGCGGATTATTGATGGCACTTGCAGTGATGATTAAGAAATATCGAGAGATAGATCTCTATAATGTATAATTGTGTATTTTCAAACATGACCTTGATTACTGATCAGGGTCATGGAGAAAAGACATAATACTATGATTGATTTTATTAATCCACAATCAAAAAAATACAAAATCGCGCAACGCGTTAGCTTGGTGTTGACATTATTGTTTCTTGTTGGTGCATATATAGTGTATGACAATGGTAAGTTTGTTATTGAAAATCAAATTATTTCAAACCAGAACACTGCGCTACCAAGTGGTGATCTGATCTTGCAAGATATTGACATCGCAGAACTCAAAGCGCAGTATGATGAACCATTAGGACCAACCCAAGCGCAGTGGCCAGAAGAAATTACGCCAGCTGATCCAACTGAACAGTTGGCGCAGTATGGTGACAATAGCGGCGTTATACCAGCAGATCATACGGCAGAAGCAACAGAAACAGTAGCACAGCAACCGCTCGCAGTTGCAGCCACAACAGAGCAAGTAGTCCCAACAACCAATACCTTGCGAATTGCAAAAATTGGTGTGGATGGAACAGTGCATGAAGGTGCGACTGAGTCAGTTTTGTGGAATGGCATCTGGCGTTTGCCAATGACATCTGATAATCCTGAGGAAGGCAATATGGTTTTGAGTGCGCATCGATTTCTTGAGCAGGGTGGGCCTAATTCTTTTTTTCATCTTGATAAGGTAGCTGCTGGAGATACATTCACTCTCTATTGGGACGGCAATGAATACACATACAAAGTTCGCGAGATAAAAGTTGTAGAGCCAACTGAAATTGAAATTTTACATAATACACCAAACCCGCAAGTAACGTTATTTACGTGCACTCCACTGTGGACGTCAGATCAGCGACTTGTGGTTATTGGTGATCTTGTTAATTAAAAATTCAAATTACATTAAAAAAGGAGTTTTGTAGTGAAGAAAAAAAATATTACCGTCATGGTCTGTCTTTTGTTTTTTATTTTTTTGGTTGCTGGTTGCTGGACTCATTCAAGTGAGAAAGGTGCATTACCAACTCATGCACGACTAATATCTGATGAGGGTAATGGCTGGGTAATTTTTGAGCTTGATGGTAAGCAGTTTCTTTACTGCAAGCAGACCGGTGGAGAGGCTGGGTTTATGGCATTGACTCAGATCCATCAATGCCAATGCGATCTAAAATAACTTTTCAACCCGACAAAAAGTCGGGTTTTAATTATGCTACAATAAAAGCAAAGTAGCTAAAAAATATATTGACAAATTTTAGTAAATGTGTTATCATAAAATAATATCACTAGGTTATTCCCATGAAAAAATCAGGTAAACAAACCATCTTTGTTGTTATAGGTGCTTTAGTTACTGCTCTGGCTTCTGTGGCGACTATACTCACAAAAAAACAATCAAGTTTTGGTAGTTTTTTTCATAAAAAACCTGAGACATTCAAAACAAAAATGCATCGTTTTGTGAAAGATTTTGCTATCGCGCACGAAGGTAATAATCACCACCCAAAAGGACTCAGGCCAAAAGCCCTGACAACATATGTTGTGGCAATTTTGGTTATCAAAGTTGTTGTAACTGGCGCGTTGTTTACTGCCTATCCGAATTATGGACGACTAGCCAGTAGTTTGAGTGATGAAGTGTTAATGCTAACTAATGAAGCTCGAGCAGAGCAGGGACTCGCACCGCTTACGCATAATCCAGTTCTTGAAGCAGCAGCACTTGCTAAGGTGACTGATATGGCTGAAGGTCAGTATTTTTCACATATATCTCCTGATGGCACGTACCCATGGGAGTGGATTGATGCTGGCGCATACCAGTATTCGTACATGGGAGAAAACTTGGCTGTTGATTTTTCTTCAGCACATGTTGTGCATTCAGCGTTTATGAATTCACCAACACATCGAGATAATATTTTGCATGAGCAATACACTGATATTGGTATTGCTGTTCTTCCGGCAATGCTTGATGGACGTGAAACTATTTTGCTTGCACAATTTTTTGGACGGCCTGCTAACACGAGTACGGTAGCTGCAGCAACTGAAGGTATTGAATTGCCCGAACAAACTCAGCAAGCGTCAACTCATCTTGCAATCGAGGAAACAGCAGATCAGCAACCTGGGCAAGATATCGTCGTGCAAGGCAATGACATCGAAAATACCCAACCAATAGAACCAAGCGACTCTGAGACCCAAGCGCCTTCTGAAGCGTTAACTAACAAAGCTGCTGATGCTCAAAATCTAGCATCTGATGAAAACAATAAGGAAGTGCTAAC
>JAUIEQ010000176.1 GCA_030429785.1 bacterium | reverse complement strand
GAAACTGACTCAGCAACTGTAGAGTCAGCCTGAGCAATCACTTTAACCTGATCTTGGCAAGGGTTGTGATCCGGTACTGTACACCCAATCAAAAACAGTACAGCCACTGCCACAAGCGCTGTTATAATCATTTGTTTCACAGCATCCTCCTTGTTTGTTGTGTAAAAAGAACCAGTAATTATTTTAGCCCGTTCTCACAAATACATCAAGCAACACCAGTCTCTAAAATATGGCAATAATCACAAAATCTAAACAAAAATGTATGACCTAAATACATTTCGAGTAGCAGGTCATACATCAATATTCTCCATATCTGCTTGAGCAAACCAACCAATACGCACTAGTTCATCCTGATTACGTACAAAATCAGAAGCAGCATCACACAACCACCAATGAGTTACTTGATTTGGAATATCTCCTGGTGTTTTTACGATCTTGGATTATATCACAATAGCTAGTTGTAACTCCTCATACAATTCACGGCGCAGCGCCTGTTTTTGACTTTCAGCTTGATGCATATGACCACCTGGTGGGTACCAATTTTGACTGTATTAAAAGATATTCAGGATCAGATGAATCATCTCTCCGACGAGCAATTATACCGATCACTACTTGGCGTATCTGTGGTTCTCTACGCCCCGTGGCATTTCTTATATTTCTTTCCTGAACCGCATGGACATGGTTCATTGCGACCAACTTTTTCTGTTGTTAGAGGCGTTTGTTGAGCTACTGAGGATGTACTCGCGCCAGCCTGCGCAGGACCTGTACGTGCCTGTGCCTGCATTGTTTTAGCAGGTGCTGACATCGTCACCCCTTGCCGCTCAAGCGGAGATCGAAGTGCTAACTCATGTGCTTGAGCCAACTTATAGATATTATATACAACTTGATTTTGAATGCTGCTCAACAACGTATTAAACATTTGATATGCTTCTTTTTTATATTCAACCAGCGGATCTCGTTGCCCGTACCCACGCAAACCAATACCAGTTCTCAAGTATGCCATTGATTCCAAATGTTCAATCCATAATGTATCAATACTGCGCAAATATACTGCTTTTTCAAGCCGTCGCATTGCTTGCGGGTTATTTACATGGACAGGCGCGGACAAAATTTCAGATTCAAGCTGCTCATACTTACCCAAAGCGAGTGTATTTATATGCTCAATCAACTCAGTTCGCGCATCAGCACCTTGTGTAGTTGTTTGTATTTTGGCTAATATTTCCTCCCGCTCAGCATCACTCAGCGTAAACATTGTATTAACTGTCTCAACTATCTCCTGTGTATCTCGATCACCTTCACCTGCTACAGCAGTATGCAATGAAACCACTTGCTCAATTTCCTGTTGAATGAGCTCAAGCATTTTTGCTTTTAACATTTCTGGTTGCTGCTGGTCTTCGTATGCAAATAGTACTTCATCTCGTTGCCTGTATACCACTTCACGATGCTTATTAATCACATCGTCATATTCAACTAAATGTTTTCGGGTATCAAAATGATGCCCCTCTATTTTCTTTTGAGCCTGCTCAACTGAACGTGTAATAATTTTGTTCTCAATCGGCATATCATCAGGAACGCCCAAACGAGTCATCATTGCCTTCATACGATCAGACCCAAAAATCCGCATCATATCATCTTCCATAGAAAGAAAAAACTGCGTCATACCAGGGTCACCCTGACGTCCAGCACGACCACGAAGCTGATTGTCTATCCGTCGTGACTCATGACGTTCAGTACCAACCACCATCAAGCCCCCGCGTGCAATAATCGCGTCAAATGATTGTTGATTAAATGGATCACCGCCAAGAATAATATCAACACCTCGACCAGCCATGTTTGTAGCCACCGTGATTGCACCATCTCTACCTGCCTGAGA
>JAUIEQ010000175.1 GCA_030429785.1 bacterium | reverse complement strand
ACTAGACGCACCATAATCAGCAGCGTTAGTGGCTGCTTTGGAACTTACGGCAGTTTTTTTAGCTGCTTTTTTGGTTGCAGGTGGTTTTTTGGGTGTTGCTTTTTTCTTAGGCATAACGTTTCAAAAAAATCTAAAGATAAATTATGATCGGCGCTGCGCACCAAAACTTTTGGCTAATACAGCCACTATTTGCTGCTCAACCGCTTCTACCTCATTGCTCGTTAATGTACGATCAGGTGAGCCACACGTAATTCGAAACGCGATGCTTTTTCGCTCCCCTAGATCATATTCTGACAAAAACTGTACCTGTTGAACCAGTTCATGAGTGGTTGTTGCAATGTCATTAATGTGCTGCCATGTAATCTGATGCGTAACCTCAACTGCAATATCTCGCTCACTGTATGGAAACTGCGGCAATGGTTGGTACGCATGACTTGTTGCGCGCTGCTCTAACAAAGCAGCAACAGGAATTTCAAAGTAACCAACTACTTTTTTGTTCCAATCGCACAAACTAGAACTTCGAACATCAATCAAACCACCATCCGCAACTCGCCCAGCCTGCGACGCAATACCAAATACATAACCATGCATCAAGTAATCCGCATGATCATCAAATGCACTGGTGATCGTAAGCGCAGAACGCATGGAGCGCAATAGTGCTTCAACTGCGCCTTTTAGCTGAGCATACACACGAGTCGCATCAACACCTGCGATTGCAATAGCTAGTCGTTTTTCTGTTTCAGGCCGATCAGCCATAACAACTGAAGCAAGTTCAAAGATTCCAAATGATTCAACATTGCGAGCATTAACTGCTATAGCACGCGCCATATTGTACACAAGCGAATCCTGCAAATACGACTGATCTTCTGTTGGTGGATGCGCAAGTCGCACAGTCTCAGGTGCGCCAAAAGCTACTCGCATTGCATCAGTTGTCCATGGGTATGAAAAAACTTCATGCAACCCAAGCGTTTGTGCACAAAACTCCTTGATCCAACGCTCAGCAACAACGCGTGGCTGATAGACTGCTGCAGTCAACTGTATTGTTGCTGGAGAAAACACCAAATTGTCATATCCATAGATCCGACCAACTTCTTCTACAATGTCTTCTGGAATTGACACATCCCCTGTTGCACGCCAACTTGGCACGGTAATGTGTAACTTATCTTGATTATCAGTCACACCAAATCCAAGTGCGGTCAATGTCGCAACAACATCTGCGCGTGACAACTCTTGACCAAGCCGCTTGGCAATAGTGGCAAGTGAAATATCCACGGTAACAGGCTTTGATTTGGTCGGATACTCATCAACCACGGTACCAATAGCAAGTCCTGAATCAATTGCTTGCCATAGCGTTATAATTCGCCTGAGCGAAAGCTCTGCTCGTTCTGCATCAAGACCTTTTTCATGCCTTGCTCCTGCATCAGATCGAAGCCCTAACCCAAGCGCGGTTCTGCGAATTGACACTGCATCAAAATTCGCAGCTTCAAGTACTATTGTTTTTGTGGTGTCAGTGACACCTGAATCCAACCCTCCTTTGATTCCTGCTACTGCTGCTGGTTTTTTTGCATCAGCAATAACCAACATATCATCCGCAAACTCATACTCCGTTCCGTCAAGCGCTGTCAGCACCTCACCTTGTGCAGCGGTGCGAGCGATAATTGTTTTGTCTGCAAGCTTGTCATAATCAAATGCATGCAACGGCTGCCCTGTCTCAAACATAACATAGTTAGTCAAATCAACAATCAGATTGATTGACCGTTGTCCAACTGACCGCAACTGTTGCTTGAGCCATTCTGGCGATTCAGTTACTGACATGTTCCGCACCACAACACCCATGTATCGTCGACACAACTGAGGATCAGTAATAGCAATACGTAATTCAGCATCCGCGCCCA
>JAUIEQ010000020.1 GCA_030429785.1 bacterium | reverse complement strand
TGAGCCTCGCGGTGAGTTACGTAGTGCTATGATTAGTATTGGAAAATAACTATGCACAAAAATCAGAATTGGGAACATACCATTGTTCTATTTTATTTATACACCACTATAGACAACCCGCAACAACTCATGCACGAACAGCGTGAGCTTTGTGAGCGTTTGGGCTTGTTAGGTAGAACGATCATTGCTACTGAAGGAATCAATAGCACGCTTGAGGGCACAAGTGACCACATCAATACATACATTGATACTATGAAACAAGACGAGCGATTTGCAAATGTAGACTGGAAGCTCAGTAAAGGAACAGGTGATGCATTTCCAAAACTGTCAATCAAAGTACGTGATGAAATCGTGAGCCTCCAACTTGGAGCTGATGATTTTAGTCCACACGAAACCACTGGTAACTATCTTAAGGCAGAGGAACTGCACCAATGGTTTGAAGAAGGTAGGGAGTTTTATATTATTGATATGCGTAATGATTACGAACACAAGGTTGGTTTTTTTGAAAATTCTATTTTGCCAGCTTTGCATAATTTTCGCGACCTTCCTAAAGTATTACCAGAACTAAATAACCTCAAAGACAAAACTATTGTAACTGTCTGCACTGGAGGTATTCGTTGTGAAAAAGCTTCCGGCTTTTTGATCAAACACGGTTTCACAAACGTTTATCAACTCAAAAATGGTATTGTCACGTACATGGAAAAGTACCCAAACCAACATTTCAAAGGCAAACTGTATGTATTTGATGGACGCACCGTAATGGGATTTGAAACCGACAGTCCTGAGCATGAAGTCGTGGGCACCTGTCATCACTGCGGTATTTCATGTGATGAATATGGCGATTGCGCTAACCTCAGCTGTCACGTACATATTGTTTGTTGCAAGAATTGCCGTACCAACAACCAAGTCTTTTGCTCAGATAGATGCAGGCAAAAAGTACTAACCCAAGCAATGTCTGGCTAACGCACCACTCAGACAAAAAAGCCCGACAACATCGGCGCTTTTTGGTATACTGGATGTATTATGAAGATACTAACTCTTGCCATTCTTGTTATTTGCATAACATACATCATGTATGCATATATGCCTTTTTGGAAACGTGTTAAAACTGGTCGTAGTATAGCCAAACAAACTGTAGCGTTTTCCTACACACCAGATCAACCACACAAACGCTTGCTGATTGTAGGAGATAGTACTGCTATAGGAGTTGGCGCTGAGACGCCTGAAGTTTCTGTTGCAGGGCATTTTCATGCAGTATATCCTAACCTCGAAATAGTCAATCTAGGAATCAGCGGCTTGAAACTCGCCGAGATCAACACGCATTTACAAAAAAGTCTTACTCCTGAACAAGATATATTTGACATGGTGCTGATAATGGGAGGGGCAAATGACATTATTTACTTCACACCTCTTGCAGCAGCCAAAGAACATCTTGAGCAGACAATTACAACAGCGCAGCAATTTTCTGACAATGTCGTGCTGATTACATCAGGCAATATTGGCATCGCGCCGCTATTCCCGTGGCCACTCAATACACTATATACACATCGTTCACACCAATATCTCACAGCCTACAAACAGACTGCACAAGCACGTGGTGTACATGTAGTTGACGTATACCACACAAAGCACAAAGATCCACTCGGGATTGGTATAACCAACTACTACTGTCCTGATCTATTACACTTTAATGGCACTGGATACAAACTCTGGTTTGAAGCAATTCAGCAAACCATCCAAGCTAACGCTATACAACTATGAAAAAAGTAACTACAGTTCTTGAGCAATTCACACAAGAGAGAAACTGGAACAACCTCGAACCTGCTGATCTTGCTAATCAATTATAATAGAAGCCGCTGAATTACTAGAATTATTTCAGTGGAGCAACCTATCAACACAAGAAATTCAGGCTGATAAACAAACTGCGCAAAAAATCAACCATGAACTTGCAGACATTATGATCTACTGCCTTGAAATGGCACTGACATTAGGCATTGATCCAGAAACAATTATCTTGGACAAAATCAAATACAACAGTGAAAAATACCCTGCGGATACGGTGCGAGACAACCATGAGGCACATATAAACATTAAGCAAGCATATCGAGATGAGCGATCAAAAAACGAATAAACAGTGGCAACAAGAACTGACGCCTGAACAATATCATATATTGCGCGAAAAAGGCACTGAAATGGCATTTACCGGTAAATATGACAAACATTTTGAACCTGGTGAGTACACATGTGCTGGGTGTGGAGCAACGCTGTTTGTCTCAGAAAACAAATATGACTCAGGATGTGGCTGGCCCGCTTTTGACAAATCCGCAACAGATCAAGGGATTATACGAACAGAGGATACTTCTTTGGGAATGAAGCGAGTTGAAGTAACTTGTGCTCAGTGCGGCGGTCATCTTGGTCATGTTTTTCCAGACGGTCCACGAGCAACAACAGGGGAGCGGTACTGCATCAACTCTGCTGCACTTAATTTCAAGCAGCAAAAGTAACCCCCGATACAATCTCATGATTGTTACCAGCAAACAACTATCAACTCACCTATTATGCATCAAAAAATAGTACAAGCGCTCAAACAACACGCCAGCAAAGCAAAAGCAGAGAAGAGTAAGCGTTTTTTCAAAACTGGTAAAGGACAATATGGCTATGGTGATGTTTTTATAGGACTCACTGTACCTGAACAACGTACAATAGCCAAACAATACAAAGATGCTCCCATGAACGCATTAGATGCATTACTTGCCAGTACTATTCATGAGCATCGGTTAACTGCATTGCTCATTATGGTCAATCAATATAAATGCGGAAGCCTTCAAGATCAAAAAAAGATAGTCGAGCTATACCTTCGAAATACACACCGAGTAAACAACTGGGACCTTGTAGATTCCTCTGCGGATGATATTCTCGGTACGTGGCTACTCACCAAAAAACGCACTGTGCTCTATAAACTTGCTCGCTCTAATAATCTTTGGGAACGACGAATAGCAATTATTGCAACACATGCTTTTATCAAAAACAATGACTATGCAGACACACTAGCACTAGCTGAAATATTATTACATGACTCGCACGATTTGATTCACAAGGCAGTTGGTTGGATGTTGCGCGAAATAGGCAAGCAAGACCGAGTTGTTCTAGAGACGTTCTTGGACAAACATGCACCAGCAATGCCGCGCACTATGTTGCGTTATGCAATTGAGCATTTTTCAAAAACAAAACGCTCAATGTATCTTACCAAACAATGAGCGTTTTTAAGGGCTTGTGTGCAACCGACACAAGGCTACTTAACTCGTTCAACAGTAACCTCAACTTGAGGAATGCCTATATCACCGTACAAATGCTTTTCAATAAGCGCTATATTTTTATTTTGAGAAATATCAACTCCTTCTAATTCAGAGACTACCGCAACTGAGTCAACCGACACGCCCTCGGAGTAAGCAATTGAAATCAAATCCGTAATATTATATATATTGCTAGAAACAGCGGTTAATTTTTTGATTGCAGCCAGCAGCCACAAACGATCAAATACATAACAACCGACATTAACTTCGGTAATACGTTTCTCAACAGAAGTTGCATCCAAATATTCTACCACCCCAGATATAACACCATTTTTATCACGGACCACACGTCCATGATGCCTGAAGGCTTTATTGTCTCCAGTAAATGACGATACATCAGCTACTACCATACCAACAGGTGACTCAGACCAAAAGTTTTTACGAAGCAACTTTTTCAATGTAACGTTACTGATAAGCGGATTGTCTCCAGATACCACAACAATATTTTTTGAACTACTGTTAGCCAAAAATGACTGAGCAGACAGAATAGCCCCACCTGTACCATTGTAATCACTTTGCTCAGCATAAATATACCGAGCTTGCGTCATCTCTATTGTTTCTACATCTCCTTGATTGACAATAACCATAGGTTTTTTATCAATTTTTTTAACTGCATCAACTACATGAAGAATAGAAGGTTTATTAAAAACACTACATAAAACGGTTTGTTTTGATGATGTTGCAGCATGATCTTTGCTAGCTGCTAATATGACAACTTGATTCCTTTTCATGTTACTCAGAAGTTAACGATACTTTTTTTCATGAACTGCTAACAGCGAACTTTGCACTTCATCTTCACTAATATAAAAAATGTCATTTGCATATACTGTTACAGCGGCGTTATTTTTATCAACTAAAATATTTTTCACCAACCAATCTTCCGCATATACTATTTCATCAAACGAGTATGCTTGTGAAAGATGATTAGCAGATAAGTGCTTTTGTATAACTGAACGAGCAACATGGGTCAACCCTTCATTTTGATGCACTCGAGCAGCATAGTGCACATCCCGATCATTTGTACTGTCTACAGTAACTAGAACCTCATCTCGTGACTGTTCAATTGTTTCCGCATCATGAAAGTTTGAGTCGCCAATAATTTCAAGTTGAGCCCCAGTGTCAACATCTCTTTGAGCAGAAGCAGCGCTAATTGTATTAATGATGGCACTTACTCCACTTTTTGCTTGAACGTACAAATCTTGCGTTTTGCCAAGTTGCGCAAATTGATAAATAGAAACAGGCCAAACTAGCACAATAACAATCATTGTAGCTATGTATTCAAGCATCAATTTACGAGAGTTAATAAGGCGGTAAAATCGTTGCTTGAAATAATATGACTTGAGTTTGAACCAATAAAAATGCGCTACAAAACGGCAAAAAGCATTGAACTTCGCATAGAAAGGAAAGGCAAATGGAATCCACCACGGATCTTTTTTACCAAGCTTGAACCAAGCCAAATAGCCCATGCCAACAAAAAATATATATAAAATCAATAATGCCTGTAAGTGAAAAATGACATATACCCACAGCAACATTCGAAGAGGTTCGGTAAGAAAAATAAACAGATTATATGCTCGCTCAAGCTTTAATAGGTAGTGGGTTTTTGGACTGATAATTGTTCGCAGAGCAAGCACAAAAGTTTCATGCCAAGCTGCATTCCATCTAGTTGCTCGTTGTCGATAAAGTGTATACCATTCTTCTGGGGCATCAGTCAGCACTGTAGAGTCCATGTACACAACACCTTTGCCTCTAGCTTCCAAGTGAACCAACATCGTTCTCTGAATATCTTCACCTCCAGGCTGCCCTGAATGCCTCGTTGCCTGATACACAAGATCTTTTGTCTGATACAGACCCAAAGCGCCTGATACGTTGCCAATAGCCGCCACAGAAGATTGCAAGCATTTTGCTAAGTACATGCTTTTCCTGTATTCAAAAACTTGGAAAATATTAATCAAGCTCCCTGTAGGACTTGGCATGACATCAAACGCTACAGCTGAATAACCTTCATCCAACAGACTCGTTGGCAAGAACGTTTTACCAATAAAAGTATCGTCATCCAGAATAATAGTATATGGAGTTTCAACATGCTTAATCACCATGTTAATACCCATGGCCTTATTCATATTAACCTTATTTTTGAAGACTCTGACGCCGTATGATTGCGCAATATCAATAACCGCTTCTTGCTGTTCCGGTTTTGGTGTTTTATCAGAAATTATAAAAATTTGATCTCGAGGAATATTGTGAACCAAAACGTTATCAATCGTTTTGGAAATAACACCAGCACTTTTGTACGTCGGGATCAGAACAGTTACTTTACTTGGGTCAAATGAAACATTTTCATGTATAGCAGGCTTTCTCGGAAGTCGTAGCAACAACAGGAAGCTATCTGCTGTCAAAGCTAAAAACAAAACACTGAGGGTTGATATGATAAATGAATCAGCGAACAGCCATTCAATGCCTCTGAAGAAAAAGGCGTACAACAAAACCACTAAATATGCGAGCACTAAAAAAGAAATACCATAGGCGATAACTTTTTTTGTAGAGCTTTTAAGAAACTCTGATACCAAACCAATAAAACTACTTTGAGATGCTTTGGTGCCGTGGTTCTCACTACTTTGTTTTGTACTACTCATCATATCGTGTTAATTTGACGCTTTTTTGATATATTACTGACTTAGCAAATTATCACAAATGAATATTTTTGTCAATAGGAAATATTGTAGTATTTGCTTGACAAAAAACGTCATCTATGCCAAGATTTCTAATCATGAAATGGTAGTTTATTCACATTATCATCTTCCTAAAAAGCTTACTTAAAAAATTGATGCGCCAGACGTTAAGCAACCCAGATATTCTTTTCCAGGCGATATATGCGGCTGGATTTTTAGTGATTATGTCTCACTTAATTGCATATATACTAAAACTGTTTATCAAGAAAAAGGGTAAAGATTAATTCTACGACTGTGCAGGACAAAGTCAAAAAACAAATTATTATTCTATCGCTGTATGTAATCACAGCTTTTGTTTTGATATACACAGCATTAACAGTCGAAAATACAACACGATATTTTGAATCAATACATACTACTATTTTGATAGTGGTTATTGTCATTCTGACCAAAAACGCTATTTTTTTGTTTTTGAATCCATGGCATGATGTACGTAATACTTTAAGAGCAAAAAGAAACCAAAATATAACGAAACAACCGCATGTTTCAATCATTATACCTGCGTGGAATGAAGAGGTGGGTATTATCCGGACCATCAAAAGTGTTCTGAATAACACCTACACAAATACTGAAATAGTTGTTGTTAATGATGGTTCTACTGACAGTACCCACAACATCATTTCTTCATTCGTCAATACGTATACAGACATCCATCACCGCACAATTACTTACCTACGACAAACAAACAAAGGTAAAGCCGCGGCGCTCAATTACGGTATAGCGAACAGCACTGGCGAGATAGTTATATCACTTGATGCTGACTCAGTTCTTGAAAAAAATGCGATTCGTAATTTCGTAAGACATTTCGACAACCCGACTGTTATGGCGGCTATGGGGAAAATAACAATTGGCAATACCGATTCACTACTTGGACTCGTGCAGTACTTTGAATACGCGCTAACATTTGCCATGAAAAAAACTGAATCGTTACTGAACATCATGTATATAATCGGTGGCGCAGCAGGAGCGTATAGACGAGAAACGCTCGACATCATTGGTCTGTATGATACTAAGTCAATAACTGAAGATGTTGACTTATCTATACGCATCCAGTCAGCCGGCATGCAAATAGCGTATGCACATGATGCAATAGTAACAACTGAAGGAGCAGGTACGATTGCTGGGTTGGTCAAACAACGCCTTCGTTGGAGACGAGGCAGGCTAGACACACTCAGAAAACACAAAAACTTATTTTTCAGTACTGATAAAAAACATAACAAGATTCTCAGTTGGTTTGCCTTGCCGTACTCGTTGCTATCTGAAGTACAACTTTTCTTTGAGCCGTTGTTTGTGGGGTTTGTACTAACACACAGCCTAGTGACGATGAATCTTTCTTCATTTGCAACGTTAGTGCTCGTTATTAGTTATATGGTTTTACTGACTGCAATTTTCCATGAAAAAAATCATGATTTATTCAAACACCTCTACTACATACCAACAACTTGGATACTGTTTTATATAACAGTCTATGTAGAATATATTGCGTTGATTAAGACGTTTGTTTCCTTAATAAAAAAGCAAGAAGTAAAGTGGCAAAATTGGTCACGAACCGGAGTATACAACCAACAAGAATCTATCCAAACCTACACAATCGACTTGCTACAAAAACACAAACAAAACACCCGAAGACATACTATTACAGCTCCTGCAAAAGCAATTGCTGCAATGCTTGGATTGAATATAGCGAGTGCGCTATACTTATACTACTCCTTGCCAACCTACGAGGCAGTAAGTTTAACAATTATCACCCTCAACAAATAAATGTACCATGCTCTTTTACTCACGCTTATTTATGTTACTATTGGTCATGATATTACTGCATTACAGAGAGAATCCATCACTAGGTCGTCATTAATACACACACAAACTATATCATCCGAACAATCAGCACGATCAACCTGGATGTGGACGTCAGTTACAGAACTATCAGACACTGAAATCAAAAACTTGATTGTACAATCCCGTACTGAAAATATTTCAACAATCTACGTATCACTTGATCCATATCTAACTGCATATGAATCAAAAGCCAGTGCAGAAGAAATCGCCACAATTATTAATCGATATGCTTATTTTATTCAAGCCGCGCATGATAGCAATATATCAATTCAAGGTTTGGCTGGAAATACGAATTGGCACTTAACTGATTACTCATATATACCAAAACTCCTAATGCAGTTTGTTATCGAGTTTAACGCTACACAAGTTCGTGGCTTTGACGGGATTCAATTTGACATCGAGCCATATAGCAGGAGTGTATTTTGGAAAAACCAAACAGAAGAATCAAAGCTTTTTCTTGAGCTTGTAACCGAGACCCGCGATGAGTTGGAACAACATCTAGGCAAAGACTTTCAATTAGGTTTTGCCTTACCATACTGGTTTGATGGAGAAAATAGTCGACTAATAACTGTGCCTTGGGCTGGACAACAAAAATACCTAACTGAGCATGTTATCGATATACTAGACCAATCAACGCTTGAAACCTATATAGTACTCATGGCATACCGCAACAATGCCGAAGGTAGTGACGGTACTATTCAGCACGTCATTGGTGAAGCTGACTATATCAAAAACAACGCTAGTAGCGTTGGATTGCTTGTTGGACAAGAAACAACCAATGTACAACCTGAGAAAATTACTTTTTTTAACTTATCAATAGATGATTTTACTCAACAAGAAAAAGCAATTACCGCTGCTATGAGCGGCTATAGTTCATACAAAGGCATAGCAATACATCATATTGAATCTTTTTTTGAACTCATCAACAAGTAGCGTACTCAAAGTAGCTACCCTAAGTATTTTTTTGTATACTTATATACAGTTTTATTAGTTAGTATTGATATGAATAATCTTATTAGTCTACTACAAAGCATTCCTATTTGGGAGGATACAGCCTACGAATATGCTCTTGGTGCAGTATTTTTTGTTAGCACCTTAGGCATACTGAAAGTAGCAAAAGCTATACTACTAGTTCGAATACGGTCATATTCAGCCAAAACAACAAACAATATCGACGATTTGATTGTTGACATTGTCAGCAACATCAAAATAGTATTTTTCTTAACTTTGGCACTTTTCTTGGGATCAAAGCAACTGACACTGCCAGACACGCTAGTACACATAATTGATATTGTTTTGTATACTGTGATCGTCTACGAAATAATCCAAGCAGTAGACAAAGCAATTGGACACCTTGCCAAAGAATACTTACTCAAACAAGAAACAGATAGCAGAGAAGAACAAGTCACCTCAATGACTCGCGTTATACAAATCATTTCTCGAATGGTGTTATGGTCATTGGGGCTACTGTTTATCCTGGGCAATCTCGGTATTGATGTAACTTCATTGATTGCTAGTCTTGGTATTGGAGGACTAGCAGTTGCACTTGCATTACAAAACGTCTTAAGTGATATTTTTAGCTCACTATCAATCTACATAGACAAACCATTTGAAGTCGGTGATTTTATTGTTGTTGGAACTGATATGGGAACGGTTGAAAAAATTGGACTCAAAACAACACGACTCAAAAGCATGAAAGGGGAGGAGCTTGTAATTGCAAATAAAGAACTTACAACTGCACGTATTCAAAATTTCAAACGCGCAGATCATAGACGTGAAACGCTGGTGTTTGGAGTAACCTATGAGACACAACCTGAAACGTTGCAAGATATTCCAAAAATCATACAGCAAGTAATAGACGGTGGGCATTTAGCACAGTTTGACCGGTGTCACTTCAATAAGTTCGCAGATTCTGCATTGGAGTTCGAAGCGGTGTATTTTGTTGATACGACGGATTACAACACTTACATGAACACCAAGCAAGCAATTAATATGGGAATTATGAAAGCTTTCGCACAAGCCAACATTGATTTCGCCTATCCAACGCAGACACTCCATATTCAAAAATAACATGACTCAGCAGTATCAACCACTTCGCACCACCAAACCAAGTGAAATTAAACTTGATCCAAACTATCGATCAAGATTTTTGAGATTAACAGAAAAGCAACAGTACAGGGCATTAGAAATGATCCCAGGCATTTTAATTTGGGTAACATTTATTGGCGCTATCGCTTTTTCATTCATCAAACCACTCTGGGCAATTTACTTTATTATTGTGTTTGATTTGTTTTGGTTGATTCGCATTATCTATATGCTGATTCACTTGTTAGTCTCTTGGCGTCGGTACAAAAAGACTATCAGAATTGACTGGCTCGAGAAATTACAAAAAGAGCAACCTAACTTTACTCAGTATTATCATCTTGTTTTTTATCCGACTGCCGGCGAGCCTTTTGAGGTCCTAGATATGAGCTTGCAAAAGCTTACTGAAGTTTCGTATGACACGAAAAAAATTATTCCCGTGCTAGCAG
>JAUIEQ010000174.1 GCA_030429785.1 bacterium | reverse complement strand
TGCTGCAAACTTGTAGCTGATTCCTGATCAAGCCCTTTACCTGCATTATCTACTTCATTGAGTTTGTAATTACGTGCTTGACCAACTTCTGCCTCACCCCAACGTGATAGCTTGCCAAGTGTTACCTCTCGAAACTTTTTCGACGTACTAGCAGCTGCTGTGGCTACACCAGCACCACCAATTGCAGCTCCAAGCGCAGTCACACCAGCAAGGTACGCCCCTCCTGCACCTGACGCAAGTGCAAGCGGCGCAATTGCAGCCACTCTGCGGTTTCTGCTTTTTTTAGCATCTTTCAACTCTTTTGCAGCAGTATCACGCGCTGCAACAGCGTCATCAAATGCTTTTCCTCGCGCCTTGTCGCCACCTTGAGCTATGAGATCATCAACATCACTTTGTGCTTGACGAAATGTTTTTTGTGCATCATCAACACGAGTTTGTCCTGTCGCATTGCTAATACCTCGATTGAGTGATCGTGGAATATCTGCAATTGATTGTTTGATTTCACCTTCGCGATTGATAACATTTGCTGCAAATTTCTGAGCATTTTGACTCTTGATACTATCTTTCATACCACGATATGCTTTGACTCGACGCGCTCCCCAGTCATAAGCTCGCTTTCCTAAAAACGCACCTGAGCCAAGCAAGGCTGCCTTGGTGCCGGCACTTTGTACTTTGCCTGCCCATTTAGCTGCTCCAGCTCCAGTTTGTGTAGCCATGCGTTGCGCAACAACAAGACCAGCAAAACACAAAGCAACTAAAGTTAAATAATTTATAAAAACATCAGGTAATGCAAAAGCAGATCCAAGCGCAACATCTGTCTCCTCTCCTGTTGGAATAGTCCCAAAAAAACTTTTTCCCCCTTGTGTCTGCGCCGTCAGCAATATGAGCCACAAGAAAAAAGCAATTGCTGGACCAGTAGTGAGCTGCTTAAAAAACTCACCCCACCACTGCGACCAATAACTTGGACGAATAACATACGCAAAATATGCCAAAGGTGAAATCGCAACAAGTAGCCACAACATAACAATTCGATACAGCAACACTACAATAAATATCATAATAATCAGCACTACTAATGACAGCCCAGCTGCTGCCAACATCAACCCTGCCGTAATTGCCAAATTAGTCACTGGCTCAGTCGAAACTGTTGTACCATCTAAGTTAACACCGCTCGCCAGTGTCAACATTTCGTAGATATGAAAAGCTTGTAAAATATTCCCAGCTGCCGCTCCGCTAAAGCCATTCACAAACTGCAACATCACTACCTGGAAAAAATCAATCAATACACCAGCAAATACTTTTGAAAAATTCACTAATACAATCATTAACACCAGTCGCACCAAAGTATTTTTGTAATGATACGTCTGCACCCGAAGCATGGTAGAAAATGCTATTATCAGCAATGCGATAATAAACAGCATATTCACAAAGTCTCGAACCAATGCCCAACCAATTGTAATAACAGGATTTGATAAAAAACCATTATACGACGCGACTGAAACCAATATCGGAATCAAAACCGACGTGAGCAATGACCCTACAAAGTACACGTATATGTTAACCACAATGCTTACAATATCTTCGATTACGGTAGTGGTTATGCTGGTCAGAGAAAAAGCATCAGCTGGATGCGCCCATGTCAAAACAACAAACGAACACAGAACAATACACACTACTCGATACCGAGAGCGTGTTTGTAGTTGCTGAATGATACGTAACAAAACTTGTTTCACGTGATTTGTAGAGCAAAAAATCAATCTATGCTTTAGTTACATTTGTAATAAATTATACTATAAAATAAGTCCATACACAAATAAAATAGTAAAACTCAAAATAAAAACTTCCCTGCAGTAAGCTGGGAAGTTTTTGAAAATCAAATATGTTCTAGATGGTATTAATTTAGTGTACAAATTCCGGGTCCAGCAGAG
>JAUIEQ010000019.1 GCA_030429785.1 bacterium | reverse complement strand
CACGAGCCACGCCAGCTATCAGCGATGTCACCATTACAACAGCAAATATCAAGAGCGGCGTCCGACTCGCATGTAAGTACGATTGCAAAAATGGGACTGTCAACAAAAACAAGCCCGTCAACACAACACCAACACCAAATGCCTGCCTGAATACCTGCCTATAAAACGTCCGAGCGCCAACCATATCGTCACGCGCTTGGTATTGAGCGATGTATTTTGCCAACAAAAACGTTATTGTCGAAGCAGGTACCGCCACAATCATAAACAATGTCACCAACGCTGCCATTTCACCAAACTGCGCTGGGCTGAGCATTCGGCCCATTGCGACATTAAATACATAATTCAATGCATTTGCAATCAATGAACCTGACAAAATCAACCCAGATGATTGAATCAGTCGATGCTTAAGGATACGTACAATGCGCTGTTTCATACACGTATCCTACACCAAAACCAGCAACTATCCAATACAACCCCTTGACTCAGCACCGTACGTATGGGAGAATAGCCTATACTCAAAAAAGCACCTTACAAATCTGCATACATTCACTTAACAAGGAGTGTGCGATGAACACAAGTCATCGACATATTGAATCAGTGGCTTCATTCGCGTATCTAGCTTTCACGTCTTTTCTCGGACTTTTCATGTGGTCAGTTATTGCGTACCTTCATCGACCACCGCAGCTTGCTGAACACAATCAGACCATATGGGCGTACCTAGCAGTACTTGTTAGCGGAGTTGGGCTTGGCCTATTTATGATACTTGGCTTGCATATTATAATCTTCTCAAAAGAGTCTTTATTCATCAAACCAAGCTATGCTCACCAGTGCAATCCGCATAATTTTATACCCATTATCAAATCTGCACTTGGCAAAGCAAGCCTTATCCCACTTGCAATAAGCTCATCACAAGCCTTGTACTTTATCTTCCGTGAAGATACTATCAAGCTCGACTCATACACAACCCTTTGGACCAACCCCGTACTGTCCATCAGCCTTATGACGACTATACTTTTTGGTTGTGTTGTAATCACGTTTGTATTCGCCTTGTGGTCAAGGTACCAGGTCAAAAAAGATGAAGTACACCTCATCAATGGACAGGTGTATGGTCCTGGTGAAACGTATCGACTCTGGCCATGGCTGCGATATCGAATGAAAGTGTTGCCAGTAACAACCAGAGTAACCATTGAAAAAACCATTACAGCCAATAATCAGCCGCTCATTGCCCGTATTACCTGTTTCATCACAATCAACACAGCGGAATTGCTCCGCAAGCGCCATTGGTTTGTAGGAACTTTTAACATTGACGATTTCAATGCATCTATGCAGATGTGGCTGTCGCAAGAGTTTGATGCTCAGCAAAAAGCTCTTAATCTCAACAAAAAAGATTTTGCTGAGCAAGTTCTGTATCGCAGTAACTTTAATGCAGCCAATGGCATGTATAATCATTGCATACCGTTTGACTGGAATGGAAAGGTATACACAGTCTCACACAGCAACGCAACATCTCGTCTTGCATCACAGCACTAAACTACAAAAACAACCCCGCACATAGTGCAGGGTTTTTTATTTTTAATAACATAGCGCAGCGGCAACTATTGTTTGTTCAAAATAGACCGAACAGCTTCTGTAAATATATGCAGCAAATCATTGTAATTAAAGTTCCTTAGAAACGCTATGAAGACACTCTCCTCTTTTGTAAATGCCGGATGGACTTCTGGCAAAGTCTTTACCTCCTGAAATAACGCTTCAGCAAAAGCAACCGGATCCTCAATTTCTTTATCAACCATTTTAGCCAATGGAACCGCCATGGCATACATAAAGTTATAATTTGCAGCAAAATCAAACTTGCTCCTCAGCATATTCCGAATAGCTTGTTCAAGACTCATTGTTAACTCCTTTTCTCAGGTTAATTGCATGGATATCAATTCATAATACTGTTAAAAAACAATATATTAAAATACCATAAAAAATATTTCTTGTCAAAATAAGTCCTCGTGAATCCCACCAAAAAACTAACTGTACTCATCAAATGCTGACAGGAGCGGGTGATACACATCATCTTCAGGCTTAATTACAAATGACTCATACGTGTTCTTTTGCGTAAATTCAATATCATCAAGCCCGCGTATAATAACTATTGGCGTACACTCAGCTCCCTCGCCCATCACATATACGGCCGTTGCTGCAAGTGAGTCAACTATATTGGTTCGCGCTATGGTCAGTTTTTTACCAAAAATATCTTCCTTGCCACGGTAATCACGAATCGGCTCAAAACCCCAAAATCCAATACCAATACCGAGCACACCAGCGCGCATGGGCGTACTATGACTATCTGTCAAAATAACTCCCAGGTCAGTCACTGTGTCACGGGTCCGCAAATACTGCCAGATGCTTTTGCACGTTGACTGAATATCGCGTGGCCACAGTATGTAATGCCCAGCCGCATTGCTTTCATCAATTCCAGCAGATGCAATCAACGTATTGTGTTTTATGGTCATGATCACATGCTTGCCCGGGCATACCGCTCGCGGTATGTACTGTTCAGCTTCATGTTCAATCAAGTCATCTTTGGCAACATCATCAGTCACAGGCACACACCTACCTTGATGAATCGCCACAACTTTTGACGAAATCAATACCACATCACCTTCTTGCAGCTGTGGTAAATGCGCGTCAACAACCGCATACAAATCGTCGCGCGGTGGAACCATTGGTCTAGTTGTGACTGGAATAATTTTCATACATCTCTATATGTAGCATATTTTGCACACCATCTCAATGCACATTCTTGACATCAAACACTATTGCTGCTAGGGTATTCAATTAGTTATGCAATTTAACAATACATTCACAAACCTTGCATACGGAGAGCGATAATGTCGTTTCCACTACAAACCTTCAAAACGTTTCTAAGCCAAGCAGCACAACTAAAACCCTATCCTGACGGTGATCTATTCGCAGCTATTTTCCAAAAACACAATCACATTGTACAGCAACTCATCGCAGGTGGCAGCAAGCAACACTACCTTGATTCTCGAATAGCACTTGGAAAAGCATTTGATGAATATGTTGTAACTTTTCAAGTACAAGCAGCGCATCAGCTCGAAGCATTGTCGCTACTTGCTACAAAAGATGCTCAATATGCCGCCAAACAAAAACTGCATGAATCGAAACATGCTCGGGATATTCTTTCGTTCGTACCAACAAAACCACAAGAAACCAAACCCGTTCCGTTTTTCTGCATCTCCATGATATCAGGTGGTGGCATACTACCAACTTGCTCGTGGACAACGCCAGCTGAGTACACGAAGATAGAGGACCGCAGCCGCACAACCACAACCAACTCCCTCTTGCTTGAAAAAAGTTGGTGCGTTGAAACTATCAGAGCATTCTGGCGACATATGCAACAAGCGACGGCAGAACGCTCAACATATGACGATATACTACTCACATTCTAACAAGGAGGTTAGCATTGAAACCAAAACAAATTGTTCCAATTGCACAATGCTTGCATGATAACTGTACTGGCAAGCAGTACAAAAAAACATTTTGGATCGGACCGTTGATTGCCTGGCTTATCAATCCGCGATACCAACAGCAACAATCATCGCACGCATTCTTGTCCAGCGACTGCATACGAACGCAATTCGCTGATGACCAAGACTCACAACAGCTATACCTAACGACACATCCAGACATCGCCCAGACATGTCCACAAAACTTTTGGCAACGATTGATCGCCAATGTCCGGATTGTTATCACACTCGCAACCAACAACTAGCACACATATCCCGAAAAAACTTCGGGATTTTTTTGTATAAAAAAACCAGCTACATACGTAACTGGTAAACGATTTACCGAGGAGCAGGCAGTCTGAAGTTAGACGGCAAAGTATGCCCCATTGATAGAAATATTTTCGCTGCAGCCTTGACCGGATTAGGAAACAATTCTACATGGTACAAACCTTTCAACGGACTTGCCTGACGGAACTGATCGACTCCCGCTGGATCGTCAATCAAAACCGGAATAATAAATATCGAACCCTCAGGCCGGTGTTCAACCAACTCCAACGCCTGCCGCTGTTCGCGAAAATGCGAACCGCTTTGAGACAAAGAATCATTTGAAATCAACGCAATGACATAGTCACTGCTGCGAATTGCGGCGTTGACATGCAATGTAGTATGCTGTCCAGCCGTCAAAGAAACTGACGGAAGATACGAATCAACCCCAACAGCTGTAAGTCCTGCATGAAACTTTGTGGCAATGCTCTGGTCATAGCTAAGCGATGAACAAAAACTAATAAATACATTCACATGCGCTCACTTTCTTTTTATGATTCACATAATGCATACAAGACACCTTATTGCAAGCGAATCCGTCGAGCCTTGTAACTAAACCACAGGATGTACACCATGACACCTTCATTGAAAAAAAATACAACTGGTGTCAACCAATGACGCAGTTCCCACGATGGAATACCAAACAGCGCAAATATGCACGCTATAAAAAAAATGAGCCAGGCAAAACGGTCTTCATCTTCTGGACAATCCCAGGCTGACCGAATTGTTGGGATAGTAGCAATACCAATAGCAGTAACGCTTGCGATCAAACCAAGTACCGGATCATCCAAAATCAACCAAATCGCAATACTAGCCAGCCCAAGCACCAGCACGAGTGGCTCAACAAAACCACTACCTTTTTTGCCATGTTTAAGCGACAGGATAAACACACCAGTTGCGCCAATGACAGCACCAACAACCAATCCATTCACCGCACCCGCAAGCCAAAGCATACCTAGCGTAATCCAATCAGTCAGCATCCAAATAAACCATGAAACACGTTTTGGCTTGGTTTTGCCGTGAATAATTGACCGCATATACGGTACAAATGCAGCCAAAAAAACCAATCCCGCAAGATTTGACATCAAGCTTGTCATGCTTACTCCTTTGTATATATATGCATTTTTTAAACAACAAAACAATCTACACGATTGTATATGATACACAGGCACTCCGAAACTGTCAATCAGAACGGTTGGTCAGCTTGAGAGACATCGCGCGTAGCTGTAATCGACTGCTTCAGTAATAAGCGGCCAACTGTCGCACCAATCAATGTGGTCACAATAGCCAAGAGCACGAAAATAGCAAACTGCCCATCATCAATCAATCCTTCCCGACTGGCAATTTCTGCTGCTGCGATAGTGAGACTTAATAGCGTCGCATGAAACATCCCCAGTGCCAAACTTGATCGTGCACTAAAACGCAGTATTTTTCCAGCCACAAATACTCCGGCAATATTTGACATCAAACCAGCCGCAATAACATACAGCACTGACTGCACGTCATGTATTGAAGCCAATAATGAACGTATGTCTATTTTCACTCCAACCAGAACAAAGAATAACGGAATAAAAAACCCAAATCCAAGACCCTCAAGTTTTTCGCGCAGCTCGCTATTGAGCAACAAATGCCGTACAATCAACCCTGCCAAAAACGCACCGATAATTGCTTCAAACCCCAGCACTCCAGATATTGCTGTTAGCACCAACAATAACGCAATTGAAAACCGAACACCTGTTTCAAATGACGTACGGCGTGACATGAATTGCACAATTCGATCTTTGATCTTGCGCTGCCTAATAAACACTGGCACTGAAAACAACACTAGCATCACCACAATCGAGTAGCCACCAAACCCGTGAGTATTTTCACTCAGCACCGCGATCGTAACTGACAATAACACAATACTCACTACTTCCACCACAGCAATTGATGCTATCAATAGATCGCGAAATCGTCGACCTAGTTTCTGACCTTTTACAAGCGGAATAACAACTCCAAGAGAACTCGTAGAAAAAATCGTACCAACAAGCAACGGATTACTACCAATACTTGAAGACACAAAATAACCAGCAATAAACGGAACCACTAATGATGCTCCAGCAACAAGCAAGGCGTCTCGATACTTCGTGGTAATAACAGTAAAACTGACTTCAAGTCCAGCAATGAACAAGAGATACACCAATCCAAAGGATGAAAAAAAATCTAGCAACTCGCTAGATTCAATAACATTTAAAAATGATTTTCCTATCAGCACCCCAAGCAATATCTCCAATATAATCACTGGAAAACGGGTGACGCGGGCCAACATGGGAATGACAGTAACTGCCGCGAATATAATCAGTAAACTGACGACACTTGAGGTGAGCATAGATTGCAAAGTAACAATAGTTTTTCTGAACTAATATTAGCAAAAAAGTAATATATTGTCTACAAATATAACACTTTTTTTTAAACAACAAGACATACACTCTTGTTCATACGCATTAAATACGATATAGTGCTCTATTACCCTAATGCACTTTACCAAACAACTACTAACAGAAAGGTTACTATGAGCAGTGATACCAATCGACGATCACTGAGTACTATCAAAGCACAGCAGCAAGCTATGGCATCGGCTATAGTAGCTTATGTGAGCTTTATCAGAGAGCAACTTGGCGACGATCAAATCGAAACCATTACTGTTAAAGGTCGCACCTACTACAAAGCAAAACGAAAAGGCACATACAGCCTCAAGCCATTCCTGGTGCGATACTTACAACAGAACTTTCCTCAGCTGTTTCCAAAAACGTATACTGTGCAGCAAGCACATGAGCTATTCAGAGCTGTTGCTGTAAGTAATGACTTTGTCTATCGCAGCCAATCGCAACGAATTGCATACTATATCAACCCCAACTGGGACATTCAAACAAAGCAAGACACAATCAAATAACATCTAACAAAAACCCACAAATTCTGTGGGTTTTAAAATTACACTTCAATACAGCATTCAAAGTACTCATCTTGCGATCACTTCGTTGCATAAAAAATGCAGAAGGATATTACTCCTTCTGCTTGATTGTTTAGTAAATACATACTGTGCGAAGCTTGCTGGTATGAGCAAATAACTTTTTGTACCGCTTAATCTGCTCAGGTGTACCAGTTGCCTTAGCGAGATTATCGCTCAACTTCACTGTTGTTACGCCATTTGCGACTCTAGCTTTTGCCACCAACGATAATGGCTTGAACATACCGAGGTCATTGGTCAAGTTTGTTCCCCATCCAAACGATGTTTTGATACGACCTGCTTGTTGAAAATATTCCTCAAGCTCACTAATGGTAGCGATATCAAGTCCATCACTAAATACGATTGTCTTGGTACGAGGATCAACACCATGGCGCTTATAAAACGCAACCGCGGCTTTGCCAAAACTAATCGGATCTCCAGAATCATGTCGCAAACCAATCCAATCCTGCGCAACTGACTCAGGCATTGTCCGAAACGAAAACGTACTACCAAATGTATCAGTCAATGCAATCGATAAAGACGTTCCATAAAAATCCCACCACTGCCGCAAAATAGTGTTTTGCGCAGCTACTACGCCAATGTCATCAGTACCTGCTAACGCTGCTGCTACCATAAACAGCTCATGCGCCATTGTACCAATCGGACGCAAGCCATACTGCTGAGCAAGCAGGACATTTGATGTGCCAGTTAACTGACCATGTGGTAAATAATGAGCCAATGTTTTGACAACATACTCTTGCCAATCACGGCTATACCGACGCCGCGTACCAAACTCAGCAAAATGAATACCAGGTCGTTGCAACAGATGCTGTATTTTGTAGTGCAACCGACGCTTGCCTTCGGCAAACATAGTCGCACGTTCCTTCTCAGACAACCGAGACTCAAGCTCTTGATAGTACAACTCATTTACCACTGACAATGCCAGCGTTTCCCACAACGTAACATGTGTCCATGGTCCGGTAAATGTCAACATATATTGCCCCGAAACAATACGGAGATTATATTCAGGCAACTGCACTCGGGTCAAAAAAGCCAAGAACGTTTGAGCAAATCCCAGTTTCTTTAAGTACTTGATTTCTTGGGATGTGAAACGTAATGCACGAATCGCATCCAGCTGCTGACGCAACTTATACTCCGGGATAACGCGTGCTAGTTGCACAGAGTCTGTACGATTGTGAAAACCAAATGTTACTTCCACGTCTTTATAGTAGTGATGAATGAACTGCAGCATCGTCAACTTATAATAATCCAAATCAAGCAAGGATTTAATAATCGGTTTCATGACCGCTCCTTTTGTGTTGGTAGGCGTATTCAGCTATGCCAAATCTATGCGCTGTTCAATCAGTTGCTTAACAGACGCATGCTTCACCTATGTGGTTGTAATGAACAATATCTTTGGTAAGAGCCGCATTACTCTGTCAGAACCAAAAACATCATTCTTATTTGTGTAAAAAATACACTAACTAATAACAAAAAATATATTACAGCATTGCCACCTCTTGAACTGATCGCTTGATAAATGTATATAACTCAGCCGGACGGTTTGCGCCAGCAGTCTGCTTCTTGCCTGTTTTTTTAATCATACCTTGCGCTAAGATTTTTTTACGAAAATTACGTTTGTCCAAAACTGTATCCAGAATCAATTCATACACCGATTGCATTTCAGACAAGGTGAATTCTTTTGGTAACAAACTATAAACAATATTGGTGTACGCTAACTTTGACTTCAATCGAACAATTGCGGTTTGCAAAATATCGCGATGATCATATGCAAGCGACATGACAGCAGTGACTGGAACCCATTGTATATCTGCATAATCTGGCATTGTGGCAACTTTTGTCTTTTTGGGCAAAAGCGCATAATATGCAACAGACACCACGCGCCCGAACGGATCACGATCAACCCGACTAAACGTATACAGCTGTTCCAAATAAGCATTGCTGACGCCAGTTTTTTCTAATAACTGCCGTTTTGCTGCTGTATCCGCATCTTCGTTTGGTTTAACCAGTCCTCCAGGCAATGCCCACATGCCTGTAAAGGGCTTTTTGTTCATTTGCACAAGCAGAACATGCAACTGCTCCTCACAAACTGTAAAAATTACTACATCAGTAGCTAGTGCTGCGAATTCGTATTGTTGTGACTGTGAAGTCATATTACGATTATTAGTGTAATATATACACATACTATCATCGTGCAGAATATTTGTCAATAACCACTGTGCACAACTGCTGTATAGCAAAGTAAAAAGCAACCGTTTTCGGTTGCTCTATGGCTAATATACAATCTCAGTGATGTACACCCTTTGTCGCTTGTTATTTCGCTTAAATACTAACACTTCATCAATATAACGAGCGACACGACGTCCGCCTGGTAACACAACTGTTATACTCCAAGCAGCGCCAAATCTCCTCTTTGAATAAACAACATTGCTGACAGCGCCTTTTGGAAAAATCAGCCGGTACACATCAGAAGCATGGTTATTGATGTGCTGAACACCCACTGAATCAACTCCAGCAACAGTTGTATATACAATTTCCGCAGGCTCACCAGCAGCTGCTTGCTCTAGTACGCTGCTCGAGACCATCAAAACAATAACGACAATCAACATTTTAAATTTCATCTAACACCTTACCTCGTTAGTATGTGATTTCCGTAATAAAAACCCTGTTATCAATTCCCCAGTCAACTTCAAATCCTTTTACCCACATGGCGTGATCAAGGGTCTTAGCTGTTCGCTGGCCGTTGGTAGCAGGCACAACTATCGTCCAGACACCTTTCCTGGTATAAGCTATGGACTTTGTAGCCTGTAACACAGCACCTTTTGGAAAAATCAGCCTGACGTGTGCTTTTTTCTTGTTAATAACCTCAATCAGCACTGAATCTATGCCAAGTACTGTAGCATAACAACTACCTTCAGACAGATTCGGTGCTGTATTTTTGTCACCTGCTAGCACTCCTACTGAGAACAATGCAACAGCTAATACAATCCTGATAATTTGCTTCATGTACACCTCCAAATGTTTTATTTAGTTGGTAATGTTATTAAATAATGTATTATAATACCACAAATCAAGAAATAGCGCAATAAAAGCGCAGTATTTTTGGCTATGTAATCATATATGAAGACAAGACTGTGGATAACTACCCTAGACAAGTATCTCAATATACTATACTATGTGTACATATTACACTAACAGTGATGTTACGGTAATAAAGAAATAAAGCTATCAAATAAAAAATTTTATTCTTTGATAGTGTAAACATTACACTAAAACTTAATGCGACACACGAGAAGAGTTTCCTCGAGGATTCTGCTCAGTATGTTTGTCGCATTACATACTAGTTGAATTCTCAAGCAAGCCCTTCTCCATGAATGGGCTTGCTTGTTCTTTACAACTATATATTACCAAAGGAGTGATACATGAAATTCTTCAGACCAAAACGTGCCACCTCGGCACTTTCCGAAGCATTCACCCTACGATCAGCCAAGCGAATTGGAACTGAACATGTGCGGCTATCACATAATTGCCAAGATGCATCAAAAATCGCAGCAACTGATGAATATGTTATTGGTGTTGTATGCGACGGTGTCAGTCAAACAATCACCGACACAAGTCGATCTGAAGTTGGAGCACATCTGCTCAGCCAGTTCATTGCTTCACGACTACTCTTGCTCAAGCAAGCAGGAGTGAGTAACCACGAAGCACTACGATCTGTATTTGAACAATGTCTTACCTATCTTCGCACCATTGTTAGCTTTGCTAAGACTGAACGAGAGCGGACAAAGTTTATTGCTGAAA
>JAUIEQ010000018.1 GCA_030429785.1 bacterium | reverse complement strand
AGGGTAGTGAATGGCATATAATGCTCAGGATGATAGGTCGAGGCGATATCTAGCTTTTTTGAAAAGATTGAGTACCTTTGCAGTTGGTACTGCTGAAGACAATCAAAATATACGCGCTCGTGCGTCGTTGATTCAGGCATTTGTTGGTAAGTGGTTGTACAAACAAGAGTTTTTGAGTACGTTGTTTGAACTTGATAAGCAGTATACTGGGCAACGGTTTGTGACAATGGATATTGAGTTTCTGGACACAATGTTGCATATATTTACTTGTGACAAGCAATGGTCTCGTGATATGTGCAAGCATGAATTGCAGCATGTGCGTGTGATCAACGCTTTTGAGCCACTGCCGAGCGAGCCTAAGCCGGGTGTATATTACGGTGTGCTTGTTTTGAATGATAGTAGTATTTTTCCATGGGTCGGCATTCGTCACAAAAACGACAAGCAACCTAGTGCTGGAGTAGCGAGTCAGGTTAATTTGATGCGCTTATGGAGCGAAGAGACAATACGACGTTTTTATGTCTACTTGGCCGAACAAACACCGCCAGAAGACAGATCGCCTGCAGACAAGATACTGTTGGCTGATATCGTATAAGCTTAGGTTTTTCCTAAGCTTTTTTTCTGTCCTATTATGTCGTAAGTAGCGTAGTGGCTACTCGGGTGAGTGGTGTATTTAATTGCTGTTTATACAGCGTGCGCTCTAATAATTCAGTGTACACACATACTTGCATTTTTTGTTGTTTTTGGTATACTTGGGGCAGTAATAGAAAGGGCCCAAAAAGGGCTTTTAAAAAACTATACATATTTTTTATTTTTTTGCTAATATTAGCACAAAATGTTACAAACAATAGTAAATTATTTTAAAGAGTCAAAGGCTGAGTTGGGTAAAGTGACTTGGCCAACAAGACAACAAGCTATCAATTCAACAATTTTGGTGATTGTTATTTCAACAGTGGTGGCGATTTTCCTAGGTGGGGCAGATTATGTACTCAACTGGGCTATTGAACAAGTTATTGCTTAATTCTTAGCACATACATATGGCATCTCAACAACCAGTAACTACTGAGCGTAAATGGTTTGCGATTCATACATACTCTGGCTATGAAGAAAACGTTGCGCGAAATATGAAGCAGCGTATTGAATCTATGGATATGGAAGACAAAATTTTTGATGTTTTGATTCCTACTGAGACCAAAATTAAAATCAAAAACGGTAAACGAAAAACTGTTCGTGAAAAAATTTTTCCAGGATATGTTTTGGTGAACATGATCGTTACAGAGGATTCTTGGTATGTGGTTCGTAATACGCCAAATGTAACAGGGTTTATTGGAACTGGTACCACGCCAGCACCATTGTCACAAGCTGAAGTTGACATGTTGAAGAAGCGAATGGGTGTAGAAGAACCAAAATACAAAATTGATGTTACACAAGGAAGTGCAGTGCGTATTATCGATGGTCCGTTTAAGGAGTATGAAGGAAAAGTTGCTGAAGTTGACGAAGCGCGTGGAAAAATTAAAGTACTTGTATCGATGTTTGGTCGTGAAACGCCAGTTGAGTTAGACTTTTTGCAAATCAAAAAAATCTAAATCATAGATATGGCGAATGAGCTGAAGTTGCTGGATGAGGCGCGCGATATGCGAAACAAAAAAGCAAACTTAAGCGCTGCTCTTGAAAAAGTTAATGCTATTCTTGAACAAAATTCAGATTTTGTCCCAGCATTGTTATTCAAATCAATCGTGGTACGAGATCTGGGTTTGACTCAGGAAGCGCGTGCAATACTGAAGCATATATTGGCAGAAATAAATGCCAAGGACCTTGTTCACAAAGCTGACGCGGAACGCCTGCTCGGTTTTTTGGAGCTTCTACAAGGTAATGTTGCACAAGCGCAGGTATTGGCAGAGCAAGCTCACGCCACAGCTTTAGCAAGTGGTAGTCAAGAGATGCTTGCAAATACCTTTGCATTGCTTGGTAATATTGCTCATACAAATAATCAGCTACAGCAAGCCCGTGAGTATTATCACAATGGACTAACAGTAGCTCAGAAGGCAAGGTTTGTAGAACGGGAAATTACTGTTACGATCAATCTAGCTACTGCACTCTATGAGTCTGGTGAGCTTGATGAAGGTTTGAAACTCTTGGATGCGATTATTAAGCGAGCTGAGGCCAAGTGGAGCAAAGCATTGTTTAACGCATATTACGAACGAACTAAGCTGCATCGCATTGAACAACAAGTTACTGATGAGGTGGTGGAACGTGCGATTTATGCATACAAGCAAGCAACAGCACATGGTTGGTGTGATGAGCAAGGCAATCTGGCACGCGAGTTAGGTTTGTTATATAAGAGTCAGGGCGATATGGATCAAGCGCAGGAATATTTTGAAATTTCGAAAAAAGTTTTTAGCGAAGCAGGTATTCAACACAAAGTTTCGCTTGTTGAAGGAGACGAGCAAGATTAACGTTAATTAAGTATATGTCAAAAACAGTACAAACAGTTATTAAACTACAGATTCCAGGAGGAGGTGCAAATCCAGCACCGCCAGTTGGTCCAGCACTTGGTCAGCATGGATTGAACATTCAAGAATTTTGTACAAAATTCAATGATGCTACCAAAGAAATGCGTGGAGACATTGTGCCGGTAGAAATTTCCGTGTATGATGATCGCAGTTATGATTTTGTATTAAAAACACCGCCTGCAGCTGAGTTGCTAAAGAAAGCAGCTGGAATTAAAAAAGGTTCAGGTTCGCCGCTCAAAGAAAAAGTTGGCAAGGTAACTAAGGCACAAGTCAAGGAAATTGCAGAAACAAAAATGCCTGATCTTAATGCTGCGGATATTGAAGGTGCTATGAAGATTATCGAAGGCACTGCTCGGCAAATGGGATTGACAGTTGAATAAAAAACTCGTTGATTTACAACGAGTTGAAAAAGTTACAAGCATAGTGCTACGAAAGTCATTGTTAGTGGTATGAGAACAATAACAACAGCAAATGAAATGATGTCTACTATAAAGCCAAGGCTCATGTACCAAACCATACTTGGAAGATTTAGCAGAGCGTAGATCAAATTCATATGAGTTTCCTGTCCTGCTATGATATGAATTGATTTTTAAAGTTCTTTGAGTTAATATTGAAATGCAGTATATTTTATTATTTTTGTCAATATAACACAAATCATATGTCAGAAGTATCATGGGTTCGAACAGTGTATTTGTATTTATTTGCACTAGTCGGACTAACAATTACAGTTATTGGTACAGTCATGTTGGTGAATTTGGCACTTAAAGCTTGGATATTTACCAAGGCTGATACAGGTTATAATTATGTTGAACGACCGCCAACAATATATGTTGAACGTGATGTTGAGCTCATGACCGCATTAGCTGATTGTGCAGACAAATGTGAGCTTACAGAAACGCAACAAAAACAACTTGCAGCTTGGCAGTCTGATTATGAGTGGTGGCAAAAGAATCAGAAAAATACAGACGTTGATTACTCTGAGCGATCACGACATCAACAAGCTTCAACAGCCGTATCTATGATAGTAGTAGGATTGCCGCTATATTTGTATCACTGGGCTATCATTAAGCGGAATCGTCGCAAGAAAGAACGTGAAGACGTATAAATTTATTTATTAATCGCCTACGGGCACTAGTGGGAGGCAACTGTCGAGTTGTCGTTTGGACCACAGACAAGCGCAACCAGCTTTTGTCTGGTTGTTTTGTCAGAAAGGATACAACAAATGAAACGAGGAAAAAAATATAAGGAAGCATTGAGTAAAATCGAAGCAGAAAAAGTATACACACTTGAAGAAGCTGTGGCTTTAGTACCACAGACATCAACAGTTTCTTTTGATTCGACTGTTGAATTGCATATACGGCTTGGAATTGATCCAAAAAAAGGTGATCAGCAAGTCCGTGGTACGGTGACATTGCCAAATAGTTTTGGTAAGACCAAGCGCATTGCTGTGTTCGCAAGTCAGGAATCAGACCAAAAAGCAGCGAAAGAAGCTGGTGCGGCAGTCGTCGGTGGAGAAGAGTTGGTGAAAGAAATCAAGCAGTCTGGTAAAGCAGATTTTGACATAGCTATCGCAACTCCTGACATGATGCGTGTACTTGCGCAAATTGCTCGCGTTCTTGGTCCAAAGGGACTCATGCCATCACCAAAAGCTGAAACAGTGACACCTGATGTTGTTAAAGCTATTGAGGATTTGTCAAAAGGTAAAGTTGCTTTTAAGAATGACGCCAGTGCAAATATTCATATTGCTGTTGGTAAAGTGAGTATGAAACCAGCGGCTTTGCTAGATAATATTACTACATTTGTAGACATGATTCGTCAAGCAAAACCGGAGAATTCAAAAGGTACATACTTGATCAGCATGTCATTAGCAACTTCAATGGGGCCTGGGATTAAGTTCAAGGCATAATCAATTTGGTTTATTTTTGCAAACACCTTCCTTTTTTGGAAGGTGTTTGTTTTTTTACTTTAAATTTTTTTTATTGATACTTTTTGGCAGCAAAAAGTATCCAACCTGCCTGCCGGATTCCGCTCACTCGTTTCTTATAGACTCATTCACTACAATTTCCAATGCGCTTATTAGCTTAGGGAAATTGTGGACGTTCATTTCGTCTCTAAGAATCGGATCGCTTCATAAAGGCTGGATTCAAAAAAAGCTTGCAGCTACTAAGCCAATTCGGGAAAGCAACCTGACAACAAAGAGATAAATGAAATGTAAAACTCACCATGTTTGACCCGCCTCTGGCGGGGAGTTTGGTGAGTTTCATGTAATGAATCCTTTGTTGTGGGAGCTTGAACGTTGGCTTTAGTTTTGGTTACTTTTTCAAAAGTAACATAAAAAGACTTTTTTAGAAAAGTGTCAGGGGGGGGTATTGCTTTGTAAAAGAAAAAAATCTACTCTTTTCAAAAAAAATTTTAGGTGTGATATAGTAACAACAGGAGAAATCACTATGCCTACATTTCATAAAAGTTTAGCTTGGTATTTCGTTCGTAGTTCGGTTGTGGTGGCTATTGGATTGTTGCCATTTTTGTATCTTGGTCGATGGTTGTTGACGGCTGAACGTTATCCAGTTGTGCTGCAGCAGGCTGTTGAAGTTGTTTTTGCGCCAGCTACGCTAGGGTTGGGTATTGTGTGCCAATCTATGATGTACTGTATTGATCAGTATTATCACGGAGCAGGACTTGTGATATCATTGTACGTAGTGTCAGTGATAGTATATGGGTATGTGATATCATTGATGTGGGGATGGGTTGATGTGCCCGTGCAGTCATATACTCGTCCAGAGCTGCCCTCAAAACCACGTGATTATAGTCCATTATGACATTAGTTATTGGTATAACTGGAACAATTGGAGCAGGCAAAGACGCGGCTGCTCGTTTTTTTGTTGAAGAAAAAAAATTTCCGCATATTTCATTGTCAGATATGTTACGAGAAGAAACAGCGGCGCGCAACCTTGAGCAGACACGTGACAATTGGTATGCTGTAGGTCAGGACCTGCGAAAACAAGAAGGCAGTAACACACTTGCACAACGGGCTGTAGATAGAATCAAGCAAGAGCATTATGAACAGGTGTTGGTAACAAGTTTTCGGCATCCTGATGAGGTGGTATGGTTTACACATCAAAAATGGAAATTTGTTTTGATTATGATTGATGCTCCAGCTGAAATGCGATACGAGCGGGTGCTGTCTCGAGGAAATACGGCTGACCAGATATCATTTGAAACATTTGTAAAACAAGAACAGAAAGAGTTACAAGGCAGTGGAACAGAGCTGCAGATGCAGGCAGTTTTTGGTCAAGCTGATGCTGTTATCCAAAACACTGGTTCGCTCGAAGCGTTGTATCAGCAGTTATCTGTACTGATGGAGGGTTTGTCGGTTTATGCCTAATAATTCAACAACCCCATGAAAGTAAAAATAAAACGTGTTGATACAACCTTGCCCTTGCCGCAATATGAATCTCACGGTGCAGTGGCATTTGATCTGATAGCCAGAGTGACAACTGGTGTGCCAGCACGCGGCATGGCACGTATTCCGCTGAATGTTATTATCGAAATTCCTCGTGGGTATATGTTGCTGCTCAAGGATCGGTCTTCAACACTCAAGCGAACGGGTCTGCTGACAACTGTTGGATTTATTGATCAAGATTTTCATGGTCCTGAGGATGAAATGCTGTTGCAAGTTTTTAATCCAACTGATCGCGAAGTAATAATTTATCGAGAGGATCGTCTGGCGCAGGCAAGTTTTGTTCGGGTTGATAGTGTTGAGTGGGAAGAAGTACAAGGGGATATACGGTCAGATAGTCGAGGAGGTTTTGGCTCTACCGGATACTAGCAATAACTACTAATTACAAATTCCCATGCAACAATATTTAGATATTGTCAAAACCGTTCTTGATGAAGGTGTGCTCAAGCAGACACGTCAGGGCACTGATGCGTATACAATTGCGGGTCGCATGTTTGAGCATGATATGAGCGCTGGGTTTCCGTTGCTGACAACCAAAAAAGTTCCAATGAGACTTGTGGCAAGTGAATTGGAATTTTTTATTAAAGGGATAACTGACAAGCAATGGTTGCTTGATCAAAACAATCATATCTGGGATGAGTGGGCGCATCCTCAGAAAGCTCCATACGGACATGATCAAGAGTCAAAAGATCGTATGATGCAGGAGCGTGATCTTGGCGCTATTTATGGGTATCAGTGGCGGCATTTTAATTATCCGTACGAAAGTTATGACACTGATTATACAGACAAGGGATGTGACCAGCTCAAAAAAGTTGTCGAAACACTCAAAACAAACCCGCATGATCGCCGCATGATTGTGAGTGCTTGGAACCCGTTGATGCTCGGTGAAATGGCATTGCCGCCTTGTCATTATGGTTTTCAGGTAACGGTTCTTGATAACAAACTTAATTTGTTATGGAATCAACGATCAGTCGATGTGATGCTTGGGTTGCCATTTAATATCGCAAGTTATGCATTGCTGCTTCATTTGCTGGCAAAAGAAACTGGTTTTGATGAAGGTAAATTAGTTGGGTTTTTGGCTGATGTGCATGTGTATGCAAATCATGTTGCGGGCGCTCGTGAACAGTTGTCTCGTGATCCGAGTGCATATGAGTTGCCAACAATCAAGACAGATGCATTCACCTCAATTTTTGACTGGAAATACACAGATACAGCAGTTGTGGGATATGAAAGTTATCCAAGAATTACATTTGATATTGCTGTGTAAACCACTTGTCATCTCGAGCGAACGAAACGATAGTGAAGTGAGTTGAGAGATCTCTCCATGCGCTCCCTCTGGTCGCTTAGTCGAGATGACATTAATATAAAAAATATGAGTATCAATATAATAGCAGCCGTAGCCAGCAATGGCGTGATCGGCAATGAGCAAGCGTTGCCGTGGTATGTACCAGAAGATCTGCAGTACTTCAAGCAACAAACACGTGGCACCTCTGTTGTGATGGGTAGAAAAACATTTGAGTCAATTATGCAGCGTATTCACAAGCCACTTCCAGATAGAGAAAACATTGTCGTCACGACTCAGCAAGATTATGCAGTGCCGGATGGTGTGTTGATTGCACCTTCACCTGCAGCAGCGCTAGCAATGGCAACCAAGGACATTTTTGTTATTGGCGGTGCTCGTTTGTACGAAGCGTTATTGCCGCAGGCAGATACGGTATACATTACTGAGATAGAAAAAGCATACGAGGGTGATACGTTCTTCCCTCAAATGCCGAGCAGTTTTCATGAAGTTGGCAGGGATCAGCGTGATGGATTTTCGTTTGTGGTATACAAAAAAGTGAATGATTCATAAATAATAATCAAAAAACAATGTCTGGAAAACTTATAGTAATTGATGGTGCTGATGGCACAGGCAAGTCAACTCAAGTTGGGTTGTTGGTTGAGTACTTCAAGCAACAAGGGCAAGCGACACATGTTGTTGATTTTCCTCGGTATGATCAGCCATCTGCTTGGTTTGTCACGCAGTATCTCAATGGAAAGTTTGGTGGCGCGCATGATGTTGATCCATATCAATGCTCGGTATTTTATGCACTTGATCGATTTGCTGCGCGCAATGAGATTCGGCAGTATTTAGCAGCAGGCGATGTTGTGATCTCTAATCGGTATGTCACAGCCAATATGGGACATCAAGGAGGAAAGATTGCAGACGAACGTGAGCGAGCAATGTTTTTTGATTGGCTTGATCACTTTGAGTATGAGATTATGGGCTTGCCTCGGCCATTGTTGGGATTTATTTTGCATATGCCAGTTGAAATTGCTCAGGATTTGATTGGTCGCAAGGAAGAGCGGTCATACATTGAAGGAGACGTGGCTAAGGATTTGCATGAGCAGGATTTGGAACATCTCAAGCAAGCTTCGCGTGTATACCAGCAAATGGCTCAAGAGTTTGATTATCTGCATTTGATCAATTGTATGGATATGGGTCGCTTGATGACGCCAGCAGAAGTACATCAGCGAATAGTAAGCTTTGTATAAACAGCGTTTGAATTATTAATCGGATATAAAGCAAGTATAAAGTTTGTCATATTATTGACAAATTTTATTATTTGTGTTACGATAAGAAATCGTATTTTGCGATAAATAGTACCTTAAAACCAAAAAAAGGGGAGTGACGAGCTATGCAAAATGTAACACAAGAGCAGTATCATTTGACCTGTCGTCAAGGTCTTGAAAAATTACGCAGTTTCATCATCGCAAACAAGCCTGGCAAAGGTTTGTTTAAGTATGAGACCGATAGTTTTTCTGAAGGGTTGACTCGACTCTTTGCACTATCTTCCATTACACAAAGCATTACGTGCAGTGCAAGGAATGCGCCAAGTTTCGATAAAAATCCATCTTTCTGGACACGGAAAAGCGAGGGAGAGATTATGGATCTCCTGTATCAGAATATTTTTCAGCCAGGATCAGGTGCGAACCTGCTGGCTCACGAGCATGAATTGTTCTATGCCACGGTAGGATCTATCTACTATGGCTGGGTGGAGGACAGTGAGAGTGGTATGTACACTTTTTTTGTGGTTCACCCCAAAAAAGGAAGGCGAAGAAACAATTCTGGCTTGGCTGCTTGCTTGAACGCAGCCGGATTTGTTGAGTCCGGCCTTGGTCATGGCTTTGATAAAGTCTATAATGAGTGCTTCCGATTTTGGCGATCCGGGTATGCACCGGCAACGAAAAACCAGGAGGTGTAAATGAAGGTTTTTTTTGATAAGCCGCATGTTACTTTCTCTCGGAAATTTGTACCGAGTGAAAAAAAAGCAGCTTTGGTTTTTTTTAACGAGCTAGCAAATGTTTTTCCGGGGAATAAGCAGGTAGTCAGCTATCCTCAGAGCTTTGCTTATCTCTTGTTAAGAGAAGGCTATAAGCTAGAATACTTCATGGAAGAAGTGGCGGGTGGTGTTCCGGTGGCGATTTGTACATACAATCACCGGCGTCACTATGGCTCTGTGGTAATTGAGCTTATCATTGCATCAGGTAGTTCGATGTTGTGCAATGACTCATTGCTCAGACAGGTTCAGGAGTTATTCCTGAAACCTTTGTTCAAGTTAGACGACTCTCGCAAAAGAGCTGAAGCGATTTATCGGCTAGCCGAAAGCTCGTTGTTATCTCGGCCAGCAGCTGCCAGTGGCGACTCGAATATATTTTTTAAGAAAGTGCAGGACCCTCTGCACATGTACACAGAGTTACGAGAGTTGCTGACGCCGTTTCGGTCATTGCTTGAGCTCGTCACGCTGCCACAATCCCCCGAAAAGTATAGCAGGGATCACATGTGTACGGCGCTTAAGCAGCACGACAAGATAGTCGAGTTCAACAAGACCTCTCATATTGATTATTTTGTTTTCTCATGGGGAGGTAATGAACCACAGGTGATGGTTGGAAATATTTATATCAACTCACCACGAGGTGATGCCAACTCGTACTATGTTTTTGTGCTGATTGGCAAGGGCAAGCACAGTGGTGGTATCAAGCAGCACCTTGCACGCCAATGCTATGGTGCGCCTGATGCGCACGCAGCTGTGGCTGCTCATCTCATATAAAACATTATTACCCAGAGCATTAAGTATCGCTCTGGGTTTTTTAATACAGTAGTACTTATGGTGCGAATCATAATAAAAACCGACGATTAATTCGTCGGTTCTTTGTATACACCAAATTTATTTTCAAAGTCATATTTGTTGATTCCTGGGTGGCGGTACCGGAACCCGTCTATGACAATTTTGTGCAGAAAAAGATACAAGGCCAGAACAAGTGCGATTGGCGCAGCAGGGGTTTTGATTGACAAGAGAGCAATAGCGCATAATATGACAATAGTAGCACCACTAGCTTTTGCCTCATTCGTATATCGTTCCCATTTTTTGATTACAGATTCTCCCGGATACTGTTTTTCTTGACAGCTGTGACACAGCCGGTCATTATAATGTTCCTCATGCCACCGTGATCCGCATAGGCAGCAGATTTGAAATCTGTAAGCAAATGGCGCATGTGGTCCAGATACTGGCCCGTAGGTGATGCGTGATTTCATAGATTGTTTAAAATAGTAGCTCATTGCTGCGAATACAAAAAATGAAACGAATAATAACATGACTATGAACACGACTATTTCGATCATTATAGCCTCCTTGGTTGATTGTGAAGTTGCTTATCAATTGCATATAGTACTATGGTGTGGATTTTTTGTCAATACGTAAGGCTTTTTTTATTTGCCTAAATACGCTAGGATATAAGTAGTTTTTTAGCTAATATTTCATTTATTGTATGAACTTGGAGCCAGTTATCGGACTTGAAATTCACGTGCAGCCAAA
>JAUIEQ010000173.1 GCA_030429785.1 bacterium | reverse complement strand
GAAGGATTTGATATGGTACAACTACTACAAAAAGACTTTGACAACCCCAAACGCATAGACTCAGCAGGAATCAAACTGACCCGCAGCGGACTCACGTTCAACATAACTGCTCTTGCTGATCCCGCGCCTCTCTTCTGCCCTTCAGCTGGCGCTGCTTTGTATAGCACCGAACTACTCAAGAATTGCACGTTTGAACGAACAGTTATGGATGGTTTTACTAACAAAATCATTCGAGACTACTTTGATTCTGCCTATTTCTTATATGCCGAAGACTTTGATCTGGGGTTTCGAGCAGCACTCAAAGGCTACAAGGCCGCTCTTGCCCATCAAGCAATTGTATATCACCGAGGATCAGCTTCGACTAGTACTATGTCTGATGTTGCTGTCTATCACACCTACCGCAATCTGCTCTGGACATATCTCAAGTGCTATCCTGGCTTGTGGCTGATGCTGTATACGCCATGTATTGTGCTAGGTCAACTTGCAATTTTTGCCAAAAGCTACACTCGCAAACAACACAAAGCAATTCTCAATGCATGGAAAGATGCTTGGCAGGGACGTGAAGCAATGCTACAAAAGCGCAAGCTGATCCAAAGTAGCGTAAAAATCAAAAACACATCACTGAACAAGTTGATAGCTAAGTCTTTGTGGTAACATTAAAATTATAACCAGTAAAAAAAGCCGTAGATTAACTCTCGACTTTTTTTATTGCTTCGGGTTTGGAGGTGGATGTGACGCGCTTTAGCAAGCGCTTATTTTTTTGAAGATTTGCGGAACGTGAAATCCCGCATGCCTTTGCGAACTGCTTCAAGCAGCTCATCAAGTGACACAAAATCTCCAATCGGGACAACACTTGACTCCGTCTTCGTGCCATTGAACATAGCTTCAAAATCTGGATGATACATAATCATCTCAGTGTTATCAGCTTGCCCATAATCACTCAGACTTTGTGGGTCATAGCCACTACCACGCTTTTGCAGAACATGTCTGCGAATATTAGCCACAACCTTGTTAAGCCGAAGTCCTGTCGGAATTCTTTTGCCCGTTGCACCATTCTTTCGCTTGTGAGTGGTGCAAAAAATCAAACAATGTCCCGTGCTTTTCCAAAGCACTTTGATGTCAGGAAAGACACCGGAGAACTTTGAATCGACATATGGCAATACATAATTGCTATCTGACTGCACTACAGCCATAGTCAACTTGGTGCCACTAGGACCAGCGATGGTTTCAATGCGGCCATGAGCTTCCCATTCTCGCTTGCCTTCGGTATGAATTAACTCATCATTTCTGATGAGCAGCAGAGCGTACTTACAAAACTCAGCATAGACAAACTGAAATGGTTTGCCAAAATCATACCAAAGATTAAGCAGCGAACAGATATCCATGAGTGATTGAGCCCCGTCAGTATCGTTTTTGAAAATATGTTGGATAAAACGATAGCACTCATGCTGTTCGTAAACACCTATATCTTTAGCAAACAAAGTGGCGGCGCAATCCTTTGGCTTCTCACGAGTTTTGCCACGAGCTTTCATGCTCGCGTGTTCGTCATACCGACCGTTTCCGATCCCGACGAGCAAGTAACCTTCTTCCAACCACTGCTGAGAGCTTTTACTACCTAGCTGGTCGCGATTGAACTCTTTTATCTGAGCTCGAGAAATTCCAGGATATAACTTCTCGGCTTGCGCAGAATACAGCTTCTGCGCCATAAGAAAGATTGCCATTTCATCGGCATGCGGGCGCTGGTGCGGCACCAGCGTATGCACCGGGTATTTCGTCAATAAAGTGGTCATTTCGACCTCCCTATTTGGTTGTTAATTTTCGATTTGTAATAAAATATTATACAATATATAACAAAAAAAGTCAATATATATACAAAAAACAGCTAATACTAGCTGTTTATACTGAGTTTAGTATGACAGATTAGCTAAAACTGCCAAATATACACATCCCCTATCACCTCTTCAGGTTCACCA
>JAUIEQ010000172.1 GCA_030429785.1 bacterium | reverse complement strand
CAGAAGTAAATCACAGTACATAAAAATCCGATTAAATCGGATTTTTATTTATTGTCTTTGTTTAGTCTTAGGTTAGTAATATATTTGATTGTATTATGCTTGTATGACCAAAAAAGAAACACTTAGAGAAAAAGTTACACATGTTGTAAATGAAAAATTACGACCGGCTATTCAGATGGATGGCGGGGATATTGACTTGGTTGATGTTAATGAAGAGTCTGGTGTTGTGACAGTGCAATTAGGAGGTGCGTGTGTCGGTTGTCCTATGTCACATATTACATTAACACTTGGGGTTGAGCGGGAGCTTTTGGCGGCTATTCCGGAGGTTACTGGTATTGAGGTATTAGAATAGTATGAATGAATCTTTGGAAGCTATGTATTTTGATTATGCTGCTTCAACGCCAGTTCATGAAGTGGTTCTTGAGCGGATGATGCCATATTTTTCAAGTAACTACGGAAACAGTTCAGCAGTGCATACGTATGGCAGAAGGGCTCTTGATGCTATTGATGCTGCTCGCTTGTCTGTTGCTAATTTTTTAAATTGTGCTGCTGCTCATATTGTTTTTACAAGCGGGGCTACTGAAAGTAATAATTTAGCTATTTTTGGATTGGTACAAAACTATTCACAGCCAGGTAATATTGTAGTGAGTAGTATCGAGCATGTATCTGTCCGAGAAGTTGTTGCCGAACTTGAGTCTCGGGGATGGTCTGTGACATATGTACAGCCAACTGATACGGGTGTGATTGAGTGCAAGGATGTGTTAGACGCGATACGGTCAGATACACGCTTGGTTAGCTGTATGTATGTTAATAACGAGATTGGAACAATTCAACCAATATCTGAGTTAGCAGCTGGCTTGCAGTCAATCAATAAAAATAGAGAAACGCCGATACTGTTTCACTGCGACGCAACGCAGGCTGCGCCATATTTGCGTATAAATGCACAAGAATGTGGGGTTGATTTTTTGACGATCAGTGGACACAAGATGTATGGTCCGAAAGGTATTGGGGTTTTGTACGTTCGTGATAAAAAAACATTGTCGCCAATGGTTTTTGGAGGTGCTCATGAATGGGGATTGCGTTCAGGTACTTTGAATACACCTGGAATTATTGGCATTGGTGCTGCTTGTGATTTTGTACAGTCATCTGAATATAAGGACAAGCTCAATGAGATATTGGTGATGCGTGATAGTATGTTAGAGCAATTAACCGTAGCTATTCCTGGAATTGAGCTTAATGGTTCAAAAGATGCGAGAGTTCAAGGTATTATAAATGTACATATCCCAGGAATAGACGTGGAAACTTTCATTCCATTGCTTGATGCGGCTAAAGTATATGTTTCAGCTGGGTCAGCATGCGCAGCAGGATCTGTGGAGCCATCACTTGTGCTGATGAGTGCTGGTAATAGTCAGCAGTGGGCTACTGAGAGTTTTCGGCTGAGTTTAGGATTGTATACGACACAACAACAAATAGCAACTGCAGTTGCAGTAATTACTAATCTTGTATCTTCTCAAGCAAAAAATTAGAAACCGCCAGGACTAACGCTATCCGGGTTGTTAGTAGCAGGATCGGCCTGGGGATTTGCTTCTACTACAGGCTGAACAGTCTGTGTACCGCCTTCAAACTGCTTGGTGAAACTAGACCAGTCTACAGATTCTGTAGCTTTTTTTTCGTTATATTTTTTTGTGACACGCTCTATGAGTGTTTGATTGATAACTTGGTTTGAGGTTGCGTCATCTATAATCACGACTTCTTGTTCGGAGGTTATGGTTAGGTAAAAATTGTTATACAAGAAAAAGCTGAATCCAAGAATCAGCACAACCACAATACCATACCCAATAAGTTCTAGTTTATAAAGTGTTTTTTCAAGCAATGCTCGAAAATCAATTGATTTAATTTTCTGTGTTAGATTTATTTTTTTCATATTCTTTCCAATAAATAGTGCCTTGTATAGCAATAGCATTTGTGCCGGCGCCATTTC
>JAUIEQ010000017.1 GCA_030429785.1 bacterium | reverse complement strand
TACCGGTGAAGATATTATCAATAAGATCAAAGAACTGATTCATCAAGGGGTTGTGAGAAAAATAACGATTCGTAACAAATCAGAGGAAGTAGTAGCTGAGTTTCCATTGGCTTTTGGGGTGGTTGGTCTGTTAGCTGCTCCAGTTTTGGCTGCAATTAGCGCAATAGCGGCCTTGGCGTCAGAATATACTGTTGAAATAGAGCGTAAATCATAATGTGAATAGGTTGTGTATGGATAGGGGTTTTTTGTGAGTTGTGGGTGGTTGACATATATTTTGTTTTTGCTATAATTTCCATACTTGTTACAAATTACTTGTACAATGTAAGCGTAAAATCTTTGGGTGTGTATATGAATACCAAAGGTTTTCTTTTTGTCAAAAGCACAAATCATGGTGCAATCATCACAAGATAACATATCAGAGAACCAAGAACCTTCTGAAAGTTCAAGTTTTTCTCAGAACAAAAAAGGCTTTATTGAAGCTGAGGGTGAGATTGAGGAATTATTACCAGCAGGTAGCTTCAAAGTACTGCTCGATAATGGTCATGAAATTCTCGCGCATTTGTCTGGGAAGATGAGAATGTATAAAATCAGATTGGTTGTCGGTGATCGTGTTAAAGTAGAGATGAGTCCATATGACTTATCAAAAGGCAGGATTACGTATCGATTGTGATTGTTGCCTCAAAAAACCTTGTAATCATTTTGTAGTATGAAAGTTCAAGCTTCAGTAAAAAAACGATGTGTCCATTGTAAAGTTATTAAACGCAAGGGGATTATTCGTGTTATCTGCAGCAAGAATCCACGTCACAAGCAACGACAAGGTTAGTTCAAATAATAATAGCGAAGTTCTAATATCGAAACAAGTTCAAAATAAGCATACTCTTGATTGTGATTTTGTTTCGAATTTAGATATTAATATTTAGTAATTACACTAGTATGGCTCGTATTGCCGGAATTAATTTGCCAAATAACAAACGGATTGTCATTGCTTTGACGTACGTGTATGGTATTGGTAATGCTACAGCACAGCAATTAGTTGCAGAAGCAGGTATTAGTTCTGATACAAAAGCTAAAGATTTGACTGACGCGGAAGTTAATACACTTCGTTCATTGATTGACCAAAAGGGCATGAAGGTAGAAGGTGATTTGAAACGAGATACGTTGTTGAATATTAAGCGTTTGAAAGAAATTAAGTCATATCGAGGTCATCGACATGAAATTCGTTTGCCGCTTCGAGGTCAGCGAACTAAGACAAATTCACGTACTATGCGTGGTAATGTTCGTCGAACAGCTGGATCTGGTAAGACAAAGCTGCAAAAAACTTAATACGATTATAAACAAAGAGCGTTATGGCTGCAAAACCAAAAGTAACTAAACGAAAGTCAAAAAAGAAACGACAAGTCCGACGTGGACAAGCGCATGTTTTGGCTACATACAATAACACCTTGATTACTTTGACTGATCAAAGTGGTAATGTTTTGGCGTATTCTTCAGCAGGGCAGTGTGGGTTCAAAGGTCCTAAAAAAGCAACTCCGTATGCAGCTGGTGTCATAGTGAAACACGCTGTAGAAAAAGTTAAAGAATACGGTTTGCAAGAAGTTGCTGTATTTGTAAAAGGTGTTGGTACAGGACGAGAATCAGCAATTCGATCACTGAATGCACAAGGAATGAAAGTTGTTTCAATTAAAGATGTTACGCCGATAGCACATAACGGTTGTCGAGCTCGTAAGCCACGCCGAGTATAGTTTATTAGTTTTATCAAATACAGATGGGTAAGTATATTGGTCCAAAATTTAAGAAAAGTCGACGAGCAGGTGTTAAACTGATGCTTCGTGGTAAGAGCAGTGAATCACCAAGTTCGCCATTTGTTAAACGGCCATATCCACCTGGAATTCATGGTGCTGGTAAAGGAAAGCCGCGACGAACTCAGTATGGGATACAGCTGCTTGAAAAACAAAAAGCTCGTTGGATTTATGGTTTGCGTGAAAAACAGTTCCGGTCATATTTTGACACTGCGCTGAACAAACAAGGCGATACTGGTGAATTGTTTATTCAAATGCTTGAAAGTCGACTTGATTCAATGGTGTACCGGCTTGGATTGGCTACAACTCGAGCTCAGGCTCGTCAAATGGTTAATCATTGGCATATTTATGTTAATGGTAAAAAAGTTGACCGACCGTCATACTCAGTAAAAGTCGGAGATGAGATTTCATTACGAGAAAAAAGTAGATCATCAGCTCAGTTTAAGGAAAATATGGAAGCTTTGAACATCGAGTCTTTGCCAGGGTGGTTGAGTTTTGACAAATCTTCTGCAACAGGGAAGGTTTTGAGTGAAGTAAACGTGCAAGAAATAGAACCATTATTTGATATCACCTCAATCGTTGAGTTTTACTCTCGATAAATTTATTAATACACTCATCATTATGTTTACAGAGCAATTGCAACTTCCTAATAAAATCTCATTTTCAGATGGTGACAAGCCACATGAGAAGGTTTTGACAATTGAGCCATGTTACAAAGGATATGGCACAACCGTTGGTAATGCGTTGCGACGAGTCTTATTGTCATCTCTCACTGGTGCTGCTATTACTGACGTAAAGATCAAAGGGGCTGATCATGAATTTAGTCCATTGGATGGTGTTCGCGAAGATGTTGTTGATATTATTTTGAATCTCAAAAAATTGCGGTTTATTGTTCATACAGATGAGCCAGTTCAGTTGACCATGAAAGTGACTGGGGAGAAAAAAGCTACTGGTGCGGATTTTGACGATAATGCTGATGTTGAAGTTGTGACCAAGGATGCTCCAATTGCATCACTGAGTTCCAAGTCTGCTTCATTTGAAATGACTGTCACAGTCCAAAAAGGACGTGGATACGAACCGGTGGAAAGTCGTGCAGAAAATGAAGAAAAAGAAATTGGAACAATTGCAATTGATGCTCTGTATTCGCCAGTTCAAAATGTTAGTATGGAGGTAACACAAGCTCGTGTTGGTCAGGATATTAATTTTGACAAAGTGATGCTTACTATTGAAACAGATGGTACGCTCACTGCTGAAGAAGCTGTCGAGCGTTCAGCACATATTTTGGTTAATCATTTTAATTTATTTACTGGCTCAGTAGACGTGCCCGCAGAAGAATCTGCGCCTACAACTGAGGAAGAAGAAGCTTAATTATCTGTATGAGACATAGAAAAACCACCGCTAAATTGTCACGAGACAAAGATTCTCGAAAAGCACTGCTTAAGAACTTGGCAGAAAGTTTGATTTTGTATGAAAAAATCAAAACAACTGAAGCAAAAGCCAAGGCATTGCGACCAGTAGTAGAGCGGATGGTTACCAAAAGCAAACCCGCAACATTGGCAAGTCGACGGTATTTGTTGGAGCGTTTGCCAAGCGAGTCATCAGTAAATAAGTTGCTAGAAGTTATCGGTCCTCGTTATAAAGATCGCCCAGGTGGGTATACCCGAATTATTAAGGCAGGTAATCGCAGGGGAGATAATGCTTCAGTAGTATATATTGAATTTGTTTCATAAAAGTATGAATACCATCAATCGAGAAAAACATGTAATAGATGCATCAGGCAAAGTCTTAGGACGATTGGCGTCTGAGATCGCTACACTACTTCGTGGAAAGCACAAAGTTACTTTTGAGCCGCATATTGATAATGGTGACATGGTGGAAGTTTCAAACGTTGCTGAAATTGTTGTAACTGGTAAAAAAATGAATCAGAAAATTTATTACCGTCACAGTGAGTATCCAGGTGGTTTGAAGGAAACAAAGATGAATACCTTATTTGCCGAGAATCCTGAAGAAGTGCTTCGAAAAGCTGTGTGGAATATGCTGCCAAAGAACAAGCTTCGTGCTCGAGCGATCAAACGATTAACGTTTAGTAAATAATACCTATGGGTAAGAAACCAGTAGATACAAGTAAACCAAAAAAGACATCACCAGCAGATGCAATTACCGGGACATATTTTTATGCAGTCGGTCGACGAAAGTCTTCTATTGCAACAGTTCGGTTGTATCCAAAAGGAAGTGGTAAGGTGTATGTTAATGATCGTGAGTTAGAAGACTATTTCCCACAGAGCATTCAACGTGCTTCATTGCTAGCGCCATTGACTGTTGTTTCGCAAGCAGGTGCTATGGATGCCACAATTCATGTACATGGCGGTGGGATGACTGGTCAAGCAGAGGCAATTCGGTTGGGTATTGCGCGAGCATTAATAGTTTGGCAGGCTGATTTGCGACCAGTGCTGAAGGCACAAGGATTTTTGACACGAGATTCTCGAGTGAAGGAACGAAAGAAACCAGGTCTCAAACGAGCACGTCGAGCGCCACAATTCTCAAAACGTTAACTTTCTATTATACCAAAAGCCCTTGTAAATCGAGGGTTTTTGTGTTTTTTTGAATAGGTGGGTTGTCAGACGGTTTGATATAGACTACTTTTTCAATTACTCAAAACCTAGTACAATATCTATATGCAACAACGATCGAGTACCATTGCCCGAAACACATCGTGGTTTACTGTTGCGCTTATTGTGCAAAAAATAATAGCGTTTGTATATTTTACGTATTTAGCGCGTGTTTTGGGTGCGCAAGATCTTGGTATGTATACGTTTGCGTTGTCGTACATATCTATTTTTTCCATTGTTATTGATTTTGGGACCAATCACTATATCACGCGCGAGATCGCTAAAGATCGCGCTCAAGCTCAAACGATATTGTCGCATGTGCTTGGATTCAAGTTGTGCTCAGCTGTTGTTGCTGGTGTATTGGCATTTGGCTTTATGATACTGTTGGGGTATTCAGGTGTGCAGTTGCAGTTATTGTTGATTGCACTTGGCGTCATGGTGGTTGAGTCATTTGTTTTATCAATATTTGCTCTGATTCGTGGCTTTCAAACATTGCGCTATGAATCAATCATTACTGTTGTTGTGCATACCTGTATCGCGGTTGGGGGTATGGTTGTTGTGCAAATAACGGACGTTACGTCGTGGTTGTTGGTTGTATTGTTGGGTGGGCACTTGCTGAATTTATCGTATGGTACTTATTTGCTGCGCACCAAATTTAATCTTGCTATTACAGCTGTTTTTGATGTTGTGCATTGGAAAAAAATTGCCTTAATTGTTTTGCCGTTTGCTTTGGCAGCTGGTTTTTCAAAAATATACGGTGCATTTGATCAAATCATGCTATCAAAAATGGCAAGCCCAAGTCAACTAGGTTTTTACGCGGTTGCAAACAAGTTAACATTTGCTTTGCAATTTGTTCCGATGGCGTTGATGGCTAGTTTGTATCCGGCGATGAGTCAACATTACCGAGATAATCACGCATTGCTGCAACGTGTATTTACGCAAGGGTTGTTTTACTTGTTGGTTATCACACTGCCAATTGCAGGTATTGTTGTGTCGTTTGCGCCGGTGTTGATTGAGCAGCTGTATACGGAAAGTTTTTTGCCGGCGGTGTTGCCGTTACAGATTCTTATCATGAGTTTACCGTTTTTGTTTGTTAATTTTCCGATTGGATCACTGCTCAATGCAGCTGATAACCAAAAGCAGCAAACAAAAAACATTGGCATTGCGTTACTGTGTAATATTGTTTTGAATGTGCTGCTTGTGCCGCAGTACCAAGCAGTCGGAGCAGCTATGGCATCAAGCATCAGTACAGTAGTATTTTTTGTATTGGGCTGGATGTCAGTTCGACGAATCATTACCGTATCACAATCATTTTTGCTCCGACTATTAGCAAAAATAGCTGGTTCGGTTGTTATGATGGTGAGTATTGGTCTGTGGTTGTATTTGCAGGGCGTGCACTGGGTGGTTGCGATTATGGCTAGCGGCGTTGTTTATATTGGGGCATTGTTTGCGTTGCGCGTGGTGTCGCGTGGGCATGTTCAGCATATTATGAATTCATTAATCAAAAGAACATAAGATGAAACACGTTGCTATAGTTACGCAGGATTATGCTCCAGATACAGGTGGTGTGTCGGTGTATTGGCAATGTTTGTTGGAGCAGTTGAGTGAACGATTTGTGGTTGTTGCTCCAGAGCGAGCTGACGCACAACAAGCATCCCGTGTTATTCGTATTCCGTTTTTGTATACGCATATTTGGCCGAGGTGGTTATTACTGATGTTTACGTTACAAAAAATTATCCGTACGCATGCCATGGGTCATGTAATTGTAGGGCAGATTCTGCCAGTGGGAACAGTTGCTTGTTTGTTACAGTTGTTAGGAAAGATTGAGGCGTATAGTATTTCTTGTCATGCTATGGATGTGCAGCAATTAACTGGAAGAAAGCGGTTATTAGCCACGTTATTGTTACGCCGTGCTCGCGTAGTGTTTGTGAATTCTGATTATACCAAAGACCTTGTGTCGGATTATGGAATAGATGCATCAAAAATGCATGTTGTAACTCCAAGTGTCAGTAAGATGCAGGTAGCTTCAGTTGTGCCAACACTAGTCAAACAGTTGCAAGGCAAGACGGTTGTCTTATCAGTTGGGCGGCTGGTTGAGCGTAAGGGGATTGATACTGTTATTGCTGCACTGCCGCAGGTTTGGAAGTATTTTCCAGAAGTTGTGTACTGTATTGTTGGCGATGGTGCTGATCGTGAGCGACTTGAAGAACTGATTGCACGTACTATTCCGGCCTCAAAGCGTTCGCAGATTGTTTTTGCTGGGGAAGTGGCTGGTAATGAATTGGCAAGCTATTATGAGGCAGCGACGATATTTGCCCTCCCAACCAAGCAAAAGAATGGTGATGTAGAAGGGTTTGGTATTGTTAATATTGAGGCTGCTTCGTTTGGACTGCCTGTTGTTGCAAGTGATATTAGTGGAAAAACAAAGTCAGTAGTAGATCGTCAAACAGGTTTGCTCGTACCATCTGAAGATGTCGCTGCCACCGCGCAGGCAATACTAGAATTATTACAGGATACGCAGCTGCGTACTCAACTAGGTGAAGCAGGCAAGCGCTATGCAGCGCAGTTTTCATGGCAATCTTCAGCGAATGTTATTGAGCGCGCTATATGATTTCAGTTATCATTCCAGTATATAATAACTACACAACACTTGGTGCATGCCTTGCGTCTGTGTTTGCACAATCATTTGATGATATCGAAGTCATTGTTGTTGATGACGGTTCAGATAATGTCGAAAAAATCGCAGCAATTGTTCAGCAATACCCGGTTAATTATTTTATTCAGCAGCATAATCAAGGAGCGCCAAAAGCACGCAATGTTGGTTTTGAGCAGTCGAGTGGATCGTGTGTTATTTTTGTTGATTCAGATGTTGTTTTGAACAAACAGTGTCTTGAACGTATGTATGAAGTACTGACAGCATCTCAAGCAGATTTTTGTTATAGTGGCTTTAAGTTTGGCTTTAAAAAGCATGCTATGGTACCATTTAGTTTCTCTACATTGCGTGAATACAACTACATTCATACCACATCATTATTGCGTAGAGCGTCATTTCCCGGGTTTGATGAATCGTTATCACGGTTTCAGGATTGGGATCTGTGGCTGACTATCTGCGCAAACGGCGGTACTGGCAAAGGCATTGACGAGGTATTGTATTCAGTTGCAACGCAGCACAATACTATGTCCTCGTGGTTACCAAAGGTCGCGTATCAACTACCATGGCCAATACTTGGATATGAGCCGAAGCAGATTAAAGAGTACAAAGCAGCGCAGTGCATCATCACAACTAAACATACTATAATATGAAAACAACTTGGCAATTAGCAACATTATTTTATTCATCAGATTCAGATCCTGCAATTGCACGTGATATGCAAAAAATGAAGCGTGCAGCGAATCGTTTTGCAAAAAAATATACACACGACAAGGCATATTTGCGAAATGCGCGTGCATTAGCGGCAGCACTTGGCGAGTACGAAAAGGTTCATGAGGTATTTGCCTGGGCACAGCCAGTCTTGTATTTCTACTTACGAAAAGATGCTGATACAGGAAACCAAAAAGTTGCTGCTCGGCTTAATCAACTCATGACCGAATATACTGAGTACCAGAATGCTATTTTGTTTTTTGAGTTAGCGCTACAAACCATTCCCAAAGCACAGCAACAACGCTTGTTGCGCAATACATCGCTGGCTGCGTGGCATTATTTTTTGGAGCGAGTATTTGCAGCAACCAAGCATGCGCTCGATGAATCTGCAGAGCGTGTGCTCAACCTGATGTTGGTGCCTAGTTACGAAATGTGGGTGCAAGCCCAACAAAAGATGCTGATGCAGCAAGTTATCACTCACCGCAACAAAGCATATTCGTTGCCAGAAGCGTTGAACACGATTAAGAATTTGCCCGTTCAGCAGCGGCGATCGTTGTCAAAAGGTATTAACAAAGCTCTGGCTGCAGTTGCTGATATAGCAGAAGCAGAAATAAATGCTGTGATTACACATAAGAAGATTACTGATGGTTTGCGTGGTTACAAGCATCCGTATACTGAACGTTTGTTGCGAGACCAGGTAAGTGAGCGTACAGTTGAAATACTTCGGTCATTAGTTACTGATTCATTTTCTATTAGCCATCGGTTTTATGCACTCAAGGCGCGCATGCATGGTTTATCAAAGTTAGCATACTATGACCGATCAGCAGTTATGCCGTCAAAAACAGCGCAGTCATTTACCCATGAAGAGACCGTGAAGCTGCAAAAAGAGGTTTTGGGTGCTGTTGATGCTCGATATCTTGAAATTTTTGAGTCGATGGTGCAACGCGGGCAGTTTGATGTCTATCCGCGAAAAGGCAAAGGTGGTGGCGCTTACTGTTTGTCAGCTCCACGCATCCCAACTATGATATTGCTGAATCATACTGACGATGCTACAAGTGCATTGACGTTAGCTCATGAAATGGGGCATGCGCTGCACAGTCACTTCAGCAAAACTCAACAACCATTATACGTGCAGTACTCAACAGCAGTTGCTGAAGTTGCGAGTACTTTTTTTGAGAATTTGATGTTTGATGCATTGATTGAACGAGCAAAGCCTGCAGACAAAGTGCGGCTTTTGCACGATCATATTGCTAGTGCGATCGCATCTGTGTTTCGCCAGATTGCATTTTATAATTTTGAGCTTGAGTTGCATACAACAATTCGTGAACAGGGCGGTATGTCAAAACAAGACATAGCTCAATTAATGAATAGGCACATGGCTGCGTATTTGGGTCCTGTGTTTGAGTTGGTTGAAGATGATGGGTATTCATTTGCATATGTGAGTCACATTCGAAGAATGTTTTATGTCTATAGCTATGCATATGGAGAGTTGATTAGTAGAAGCTTGGTTCAGAGATACAAACAAGATCCGCAGTATATACAGCAGGTGCATACTTTTTTGGAAAGTGGTTGCAGTGCTTCTCCGTATGATATTTTTAAGCGTATTGGAATTAATACAAATAGCAAGGCATTTTGGCAGGAAGGTTTGTTAGCAATTGAGCGTGACATTGATCAGCTTGAATCATTAATTGCGTAGCTATGGAGTTGTCAGTAATCATTGTCAGTTGGAATGTGCGAGAATTGCTTGCACGTTGTCTTACGTCACTAGCAGAGACCAAACAAGACATTCAGTTTGAAATCATTGTTGTTGACAATGCGTCGGCTGATCAGAGCGCTGCAATGGTTCGGGAGCGATTTTCGCACGTGACTGTGATTGAGAATCAGGACAATCTCGGGTTTGGCAAGGCTAATAATATCGGCGTCCAACAGGCATCTGGCAAGTTTGTGTTATTTTTGAATGATGATACGGAGGTGTTTGACCACACGCTTGATGCTTGTGTTGCGTATATGCAGACACACGAAACAGTTGGTGTGCTCGGTTGTTCAATCAAAAATCCAGATGGTTCGCAGCAGCCATCAGTACGGTCAGCACCAACGCTGTATAGTCAGCTGGTTGTGCTATCTAAGGTGTATAATTTTTTTCCTCAACTCCTGAGGCAGTATCGAATGCTCGGGTTTGACTATACAACAACACAGCCTGTTGATGAGGTTATGGGTGCATTTTTTATGATGCCACGACAGTTGTTTGATGAGCTTGGTGGTTTTGATGAGCATTTTTTTGTATGGTTTGAAGAGACTGATCTAGCAACTCGCGTTCGAGCGGCAGGTAAGTCAGTAGTGTACTTTGCTGATGCGCATATTATTCATGCTCGTGGTGCAAGCTTTGCGCAGCACAAAACAGTAGCAAAACAACGAATGTTCAACACGAGTATGGTGTATTATTTTAAAAAACACGCCTCATACGGTGCTTTTGTTATTATATGGTTGCTATCATGGATTGGTTTGTTGCTAGCAGCAGTGCTTGCTCTAGTGCGGCGTATTATTCATGTGCCAGCATCTCGATAACATATGCTTATTATTTTAAAATTATTTCAGCGTTACAGAATACAACTTTGGACAATAGTTGGTTTATTTGGGTTTGAGTTGTTGTCATTTTTGTCATATCAACAGCCAGCAATCGCACCTGTAAGTATGGGAATTATTCTGGTAGCTTTTTTGGTTGTTAGTTTGAAGAATACGGCATGGGGTTTACTTGTAGTTTTGATGGAGTTATTTGTAGGCGTGCAGGGTTATGCATTGTCGTTCGTAGTAGGGGAAACTGTGGTGCCACTTCGTATGTGCTTATTTGTTTTTTATATAGTTATTTCATCTGTCACTGCATTTAGTCAGCATCGACAAATGCTTGTCAATGCTCTGCGACGATATTTATTTGCCTATATCGGTATTGGTTTTATAATATTTTCTGGTGTAGTTCTGGGGCTATTGTCAGGCAATCCAACCGATCTGGTATTTTTTGATGGTAATGGATGGTTGTATTGGGCGTATTTGTTGCCAGCTACGGTATATGCAGTTCCATGGAGATTGTTGTGGGGTAGTATGAGCACAACGGCTGTTTGGGTTGCTGGTAAGACAGTGATACTTGAGTATATATTCTCCCATACTTTTTTTGATACGCAATGGGTGCTATACGCTTGGCTTCGAGATGCTCGCTTGGCAGAAATTACTCCAATTATTGGGGTG
>JAUIEQ010000016.1 GCA_030429785.1 bacterium | reverse complement strand
CATTCGCCCACGACACCTAATGAATCGATAATTTTTATAGAGGCATTGCGTAGTAGCTGGTATTCATCATCTGATAATGACTTCATTTCGTCTTCAAGACTGTTAATTTCCGTCACTACCGGTTGCAATGTCTTGAGATACTTTTCATTACCATCTCCTAAAAGTTTTTCTAAAAATTTCATAATAATTCGTTACTCCACAAAGTTTCCATAGTATAGTTCACTTTACTTGTTAGAACAATACTTGATACTCTACTATATCATATACCGCAAGGCAATAAAATCAATATTATTGACTTTTGCTACATTTTGGGTTACAGTTTTTTATTGCCAAATTAACAACCACATACAATCATTGCGAAAGGATATACAGTGAAAAAACTAGCCTCATCAGTACTGTATTTTTGTATTGCCGGCATGCTGACAATACTTCTTTGTAGCTGTGAAGTAAGAATAACAGACTTGGAAGCGCCCTGCATTGTCAAGGGCGATACAACGCTGGTATTGCGAAGTCGGACAGATATTTTTGCCACCCTTATGGCATATCGGCTATATGTAGGTAGTTACAATCCTGCATTACCTGACTCGAACTTGCAGTGCGAAGTCATTGATTACGAACCGTTCAATGAGTTCAAAAGCAATACCAATAAATGGGACGTGGTTATCTTTAACGAAAACTCAAACCAGCACCTAGTCAACAAGAGCATTGTTGTTGTCACCCAAGGCAATGCTGAAGCGTATGCCGTCACTATTAACGACTATATTATAGAACAAAAGGTGATACGAGCGAATTGCCACACTACCGCCAGAGAACTTTTTGAACTCATTGTGAATTTCACGCAAGACAAGTACTAAATCAAAAATATCCAAAAAACCCGCTACAACAAAGCGGGTTTTCATTATGACAATTTTTATCTGCGACGTACTTTATCAAGCACTTTTTTCTTTTCTTTGGAAAGCAGCAACTTGGCGTGATCTTTAACTTTTTCAACGCTTTTGCGGAAATCAGGCGTTGTTTTTTCTATGCGTAAAATTTTATTTGGAATAGAAATATTAGCCTCAGCACGAAAGACATCACCTTTGTTGTGATGAGCATTTCGCTCAATCTCAACACGGATTTGCCCTATTTTCGGAAAGTACTTATCCAGCGATTCAAGCTTTGACTCAATAAACTCGCGATGCTCTGGAGTAAGTGTCAGATTTGTTTGCTTGATTGCAATACGCATATACTTTTGTTAATTATCTCATTTCAAGTATAGCACAAGCAATGGGCTAATTCCAGATCATGTCAAAATCGTCACCTCTGTTTCAAGCTCAATGCCATATGCATCCAAACAGTCTTGTTGGACAAGCTGGATAAACTCATACAACTCTTCTCCCGTAGCATTGCCATTATGCGTAACAACTAACGCATGATTGCCATGCATACTACAATTACCAACTACCTTTCCTGCCCAACCACGAACGTCAAGCAATTGCCCTGCAGCTACTTTAACATGCGTTGTATGATCAAATGTTGGGCTATGCAACTCCTCATATGACAAATTGTCAACAGGATAATATTGCAAATCAGGAATGCGCTCCTGTAATGATGCGAGCTTTTTTTTCGTAACAACTGGATTTAAGAAAAAGCTACCTACTGACGGCGTTGTTGTAACATCAGGCAACTTTCTGGCACGAATATGTGACACAGCCAAGCTCACATCCTTGACCGTATACGGCTCTGTCGCTAACGAAGAAAGTTCTTTCAAAACTGAATCGTTATGCCGCATTTGTGAAAAATATCCAGTATTCAATTCAGGATGCTTGGCAAGCTTGATTGTCACGCTACTAATAATATATTGATTACGCAACGCATGTTTGAAAATACTATCTCGATAACCAAACTGACACATTGACGCGTCAAACACTTTGATAGCTCCCGTACCTATTTCATAAGCTTCAAGCGAAACAAAAACATCTGAAATATTTTGCCCATAAGCTGCAATGTTCTGTACTGGCGCTGCCCCAACTGTACCTGGTATCATAATAAGATTCTCTATTCCTCCCCAGTCATGGCTAATAGCATACTCAACCAGATCATTCCATTTTTCACCTGCAGCAACTTTCAGCGTAATCATAGTAGCTGATTCAGCAACCACCTCAATACCCTTGATGTTCATATGCACAACAACGCCCGCATAATCATGCACAAATAAAACATTACTACCACCGCCAAGAACAAACACTGGATACTCCCGCAATAGCGGATCTGTAACACAAACAAACAAATCTTGTTCTGATTGAATATCCATAAAATACCGTGCTTGTGCTTGAACACGCATAGTTGTGTATTCTTGCAACTCCTTAAACTCTTCTAATTGCATACCCTTAGAACGTATTACTAATAATCATAGCAATTGGCGGCCAATCTGCTATATACTCCTCAAGATCTGCTCGGGACGAAACAACAATGCAATTTTCATGACCTTGCTGCAAATACACAGCCGCTTCTTGCTCACAACCAGAAGCAATGACCACGCTCTGCAATACATGCGAACTCAGGCGAGCAAACACGTCTGCTATATATTGTATTTCTGATGCAGTAGTAATTTCGTACACCAATACAATTGGCTGTGTCATGTCCTGCTCTCGCATATATGCAATACTATTTTCCAAAATATGCGGGTGTTGTGAGTTCACAACTGCTACTTCTCTTGTGTATAGGTCGCTATAACGCATTGTATACAATAGCATCCCAAACGTACACGACTTAATTGCACGCAAAATACTGTCCTGCGGAACCCCGAGTGTAACCGCAGCAGCTACTACACCAGCAATATACACCAAATCATGGGAATATGGTAATTGAGTCACCCCATCTCCCCATAAATTTTGTAAATGATACAGCCGAAATGACTGACCAGCGTCTGTAGTACCCGTTGACTCAATTCTCCATTCTGCAGACGGCACTGTACCGTAGGTAATAATTTTATTTGAAACTTGAGTAATAACATCTTGTACACGATTGTCATCAACGTTTGCAACAACAAAACCATACTCAGGCAATGCGCGCAAAAACGAAATAAACGCTTGTGTATACTCACGCACCGATGTATATTCATCCGGATTGCCATATCCAATAGTAGTTACCAAAGCAGCAGTTGGCTGGATTGTTTCAAACAATTCTCTCGATGCATCTAATTCAGCCACCATATAAGCTGATCCTCCTACCAATGCTCGACCAGCAAATTGCCCCACGGTTGTATCAGTCAACACTAACGGATCATAATCTGCTTGCTGAAGACAATATCCTAACAAAACTGCTGTTGTGGTTTTACCATGTGTACCGATCGTTACTACACTATTTTTTTGATGCCGCAACGTTTCAATAACTTGAGCTATAGTGACAATATATTCAGTTGATACACGAGCCTTTTCAATAACTTCATCTGTCAATTCATTCTGAGCAGAAACAACAACAACTGTTTTGGCTGTACACGGTCGCAATTCACCTGACGAGGTACTGATTCGAGAAAAAAAACGAGCATCGTCTGATGTCAATACTTCATTTGTTTGAATATACAATTGTTTACCGTATCGCTTGAATACTTCAGCAACGGTCATGCGGTATCGATGATGCTTACCTACAAACCACACTGCTGTAACCTGCTCGATATCAAAATATTTCATATTGTTATGCTTGTTGGGTTGCTCCTAAAGCAAGTATTTCTACAGCAAGTCGCTCAGCCGCATTATCTGCATACAAGGTAGCTACTTTTGTACTCAAAAAATGTCGCGCATCTGCGTCATCCATTAATTCGCGAACTTCTTGAGCAAATTGCTGAGCAGACAACTGCTCCTGACTTCCCATAATCACCCCTTGCCGCTCAAAGAAAAACTTTGCATTTGCCTCCTGTTGCGTCCCTGGAATAGGCACTACTATAGCTGCTTTACCCAATGCCGCAATCTCGGTTAGCGTGCCCATGCCCGCTCGACAGACGACCAAGTCAGCTACAGCAAGTACATTTGGAAGCTCTTCAACAATAAATTCAAATTGATGGTACCGATCTTGGTTTTCTTTAATCGCAATTGGGGGTACTGATTTGCCCGCCCCTGTAATATGAATCACCTGCATATCCAATAGTAACTCAGGCAACGCAGCTATGACAACCTTATTCAGATATAACGAGCCTGTACCACCACCCCAGACAAGCAATACCGGCATTTGAGGATCGATGCCAAAGGCTTGCACACCACGATCTCGATCACCTGCAAATAGCTCTTGACGAACTGGGGTTCCGGTATAGACTACTTTTGATTCAGGAAAATCTTCAAGCGATGCTGTGTAACTCACAGTTATCCTATCTGCGAGCGGGGTCATGAGTCTATTCGCCAATCCTTTGGTGATATCAAGTTGATGGATGAGTATTTTCTTACGCAATACAAAAGCCGCAACCGCAACCGGAACTGAGACAAATCCACCAGCCGAAACAACCACATCTGGGTTGAAATGACGAATAACATACAATGATTGCAAAAATCCAAGCACAATCAAAAAAGGGTCGACAAAGTTTCGCAATGAAAAATATCGACGAAGCTTGCCTGAAAAAATTGGCACAAATCGAATCGACTGCGCAGTAACTAATTTGCGTTCAGGACCACGATATGTACCAAGCCAGACCGCATCAATATCTGTAGTTGTCGTAACATGCTGTGCTACAGCAAGAAGCGGGGTAACCGAACCAGCTGTACCACCACCGCTCAATAAAATACGCATATGTACACACAATTAACGCAAAAATGAACCATTCGTCGCTTCTTGCAAATCATTCAGAATAGCATCCTGAGACGGCACTAGTTTCCCTGCCTCAATGACTGGAATAACTGAAATTTTGAGCAGTACTGATTCGCCAAGTTCTTCAGATAAAATATTTGTCAGCTCCTCAACTTGGTATGTGTAAATATTTTGGGGAGATCGCATAGTGACTTCAATCACAATCACACCACCTTCCTGAACTGAGTCAATTGAAAGCAAGTCGATGTTGTCTACCTTAGCCGTCACAACCTGCTCCACCAATCGATGCTGTCGTTGTGCACGAACTGTGTCAGATGTTATTAAAATCAACGGAATCAAAATAACTCCCAAAAAAATTAACGACCATCGTATATTACTCTTTTGCACTGCTTGTGCCTCTTCAGTAGATGGTCCAGTAAACCGCATCAAAAAAAACAATACTGTTGCTGCCACTGTAATAGCAATCAAATTAGATACGTACAACAACATTGCACCACCTGCGCCAGCCAAATCTTTGTCCGCTATCAATAATCCCACCGTCGACAACGGTGGAACCAATGCCGCTGCAACTGCAACGCCTGCCATTGCCTCACCAAGTCGAGGATATGAAATAACAAACGCACCAATAAACCCTGATGCCAATGCTATAAATAATTCATACAACTGCGGCTGGGTCCGAGACAAAATCTCTTGACTCTCTAATGAAAAATTTGGAATCAACAACCCCAAAATAATACTAACCAGCAAAATTAACAATGATGACTTAACAACAGCCATAGCTGCTTGTCCGAGTAGAATGGAACGACCTTTCACGATCGCAAGCGCCACTGCCAAAATCGGCCATACCAATGGCGCAATCAACATTCCACCAATCACAACTGACGATGAGTTAATCACTAATCCGAGCGCAATGATGATGGTTGAAAAAATCAACCGGATAAAAAAATCAAAATCCGCTTTGGCATTTTCACGAATTTCGTCATAGACTCGTTTTTGTCGCTCTTGCGCGATACGAAAAAAAGACAAGTATTTATTGATTTTTATTTCTGGAACTTTTTTCATACTCATGTTACTAACCAGTATACCAAAAAAATCATAGTTTATAAAACTAGTTACGCTGTGCATATTCATTGACTATTCTGTCTACTCATGTATACTAGTCATGTTTATTTACACGCAATGCATTGATACAATAACACCCATTCGGAGGTCGTCTAATGGTAGGACTCCAGGTTCTGGTCCTGGCTATCGGGGTTCGAGTCCCTGCCTCCGAGCCACCACCACTATCACACTTCATCCCATGCCGCGTTCGTCTAGGGGTTAGGACGCCAGGTTCTCATCCTGGTAACAGGGGTTCGAGTCCCCTACGCGGTACCATAGTGTATGCACGAAATTATACTACGTTATTGGTGTAATTTTTTTGAAAAAAATAGATCAATGATTTTATTTTTTGTCAAAAAAAATATCAACAAACTATCCACCTGAATAGATTGAAAAAAGCAGTGCACTTGCTAGTATGAATGTGTTGCCCAAGCGCAACATTTAACACTTAATACAACGAATATGTTTGCAATCAATGTTGCATACAATATGAATGAAGAAGAGGAAGACGAAGATAGTTATGACGGAATGGATGATATGAGCGACTCAGAAAACGAAGAATAAATTATACTCACACCAAAACCCTTGAACACTACAAGGGTTTTGTGTTTTATAAAAAAGAATGAATATGATATACTGCCAGTATCTTATTCTTAAAGCATATCCATATGGAAACAGAAGCATGTCCAAAATGCGAAGACACAACAGGCTCATGCGCATGTGCAGCTGAAATGCCGCAAGACAATGACGCTGCCCAACCAGAAGAAGCAGCACCGGCTGCAGAATAAACTTCGTAACACAAAACTCCCTTGCATCAACGCAAGGGAGTTTTGTGTATATATCAATTCACACACTCAAGCATCAGGCCATTCTGGACCTTGACGAACAAGTACCTGACGAGCTGTATCAGGATGCGCAAGCAAGGCTTTGACTACTTTTTCTAATCGTATACCAGTTTGCGAACCTTTCACCAATACAACATCATGCGGTCTAAGGAACGACTTGAGCCTCTCAATAATCACTTCATGAGACTCACAATGCATCACATTTGCTGCGTCCATTCCCGATGTTATTGCTGTATCTGAGATTGCCTGAGCCTGCGCGCCATAAGTAAGCAATAAATCCGGACTAATGTCAGCAGCAGCTTTTCCAGCTGAAATATGCTCATACTCAGCTGATCCTCCAAGCTCATTCATGTCACCAAGAACTAAAATTGTTCGAGCTGTCGAACTTTTTGGAATATCGTGCGCTACAGCCAAAGCTGAGCGAAGTGCCTCGGGAGATGAGTTGTATGTATCATCAATAATACAAGATTGTTTGTACCCTTCAAGTAATTTCATGCGACCATTTGGTGGTCGAAATGACTGCAAGCGCTCGACTACAGTAATGAGATTGATATCATATACAATACCTACAGCCGCAGCAGCAAGCGCTGCATAGACATGATGATACGCCAACACGCCTGGCAAATAAAATGGAATAACCGTACCATCATAATTGATTTTACCTTGCAAACCACGGACTGCCACCACCCCATTTTCTTCAGTGGTTGAAAACTTAACATCTTGAGCTGATAGTGTATGCTCATCACTCAGTCCATACGTAATTACTTGAGCTTTTGTCTCTTTGAGAACTGACTGCAACAATTCGTCATCGCCATTAACGAGCGCCCATCCATCATTCTGCAAATGGGTAATCATCACTTTTTTTTCTTTCAATACACCTTTAACTGTTTTAAAATATTCCATATGCACAGCTGACACAGCTGTTATAACTCCTACTGAACATGGCGCCATATCAGTTAAATACGAAATATCACCTGGGTGATCAGCGCCCATCTCCAACAACAAAATTTCCGGATAAATACTTGGCGGACCCATAAGCAATCGAATTGATCCAGTAATAAGCTTAATCCACTTGCTAATGCTTCTACCTGGTGAAGCAAAGCCCAAGATTGTCAATGCAACACCATACTCATTATTATAGTTCTTAGCTGAAGCGCGTACACGATACGAGCCAGAAAGAACAGCAAACATAGCTTGCTTGCCTGATGTTTTTCCTACAGAACCAGTCACTCCAATAATCTTAGGAGTATACCGCTCAAGTGTTTTGATAGCTAAGTATCGCAATAATTTGTGTGCTATATGTTGCATTTTATCTTTCTGTTGGTGGTACATGATAATACTTGAGTATGAAATCAGCAATGTCACCAAACAATGGAGCAGCTGAAGCTGATGAGAATTTAGTTTCTGGATTATCAAGCTTTACTACCATTGTAAATATTGGATCATCAACTGGCCCAAACCCGACAAATGACTGAATTGTCTTATCAGTGTAGGAACCCCCTGCACCCGCGACTTGTGCCGTACCTGTTTTTCCGGCAATAAGATACCCAGGAACTGATGCTAAGTCTCCATGCCCATTCTCAATAACTGAAACCATCATGCCAGCTAACATTGCTGAAGCTTGCGGGGAAATAACCTGTCGAACAGGCCGTGGCTCTGTGCGCTGCTCGCCTGCTTCAGTAATACGCGCATCTACAATATACGGCTTATATAATGTACCGCCATTTGCAACAGCAGCAAACGCTGCTGCCATTTGCAGCGGAGTTACAGTAATACCTTGCCCAAAAGAAGCTGTGGCGGTATATAAGAAACTATCCTTATCAAGCGACGCAATTGTTCCAGCTACTTCACCAGACAGTGCGATGCCTGTTGTTTCTCCAAAGCCAAAGGCTTCAAAATATTTTTTAAACAGCTTTTGACCAACTTCTTCAGCAACATATATTACACCCGTATTAAGCGATAACTCAAGCACATTGGTCATATTTTGAGTACCATGACTTTCCAAGTCAGAGTTTTTGATTGTATACCCACTAATACTATACTCACCTTCATCAAAATACTCACTCAACGGAGTAATTGCGCCACTATCAAGTCCTGCTGCCATGGTGATAGGCTTCATAATCGAACCAGGTTCATAACTATACGCTATTGCGGGATGTCGGTATATATCTATTGAGGGAACTCTGTTGTAATAATTTGGGTCAAAATTTGGACTGCCGCACAATGCTAACACAGCACCATTATCTGGATCAAGTATAACAACCGATCCCCCTTCTGCATTAAAACGCTCCACATATTCATTCAGCGTAACACACGCTGTGTACTGAATATCAGGATCAATAGTCAGCACCAAGTCAGCTCCATTTTCAGCTCGATTAAGACTACGAGGTGCGGTCGAAATCAATCTACCTGAAGCATCTTTCTCTGTTCTAAGCTTTCCTTGCTCCCCTTGCAATTCCTCATTCCAATAACCCTCAATACCATACTGACCTGTCTTAACATCAGACAAGCTACTAAAAAAACCCAGTGTATGACTACCAATAGGTCCTTCTGGATAATAACGAGACGGACTTGCATTCCAGTGAATTCCTGGAATATTCAATGATTGCAATACCTGCAGATCTTCTTTTTGAATACCATTCAGAATCGGCTCATACGGATCATCATGCTTGCTCAAAGCAGTAACAAGCGCTTCATACCCTGGGTCAACTACTGGCTCCTCATTAACCACGGACGCATCAACAGCCGCTGCATCAATCGTCACAACCTCTGTTGACGTCACATGTACTTCTACTAACTCGTCTTCATCAAGATATTGTGCATCGAACTCAGCAAGCTTTGCATGAATATTCTGAACCCATGGCCAGAGCGTGTCTGCAGCTGTAACTGGGTCGCTAATTTCAGACGGCACAGCAAAAACTGTATACAGCTCTCTATTTACTACCAATGGATACAATCCGTTCTCAGTTCGCGCAAAAACTTCACCACGGTGCGGCAACAAATCCTCGAGCAGCTCATGTTGTCCCGAGGCTTTTGCATTGTAAACCGGGTATTTGATTACCTGTAAAAAAAAGAGTCGCCCTACAACCAAAAAGCCCATCAGCACAAAAACTGTACTGACGGCTGTAATACGATGTGGCGATCGGTTGTGTTTTCGTCGTTGAGTACCACGAACCATGGTAAATAGCGTTAATAAAACTACCGCTTTGCCACAACTTCTCCTTGAGCTTCAACAACCACATACTCCAAATCAACAACTTCTGATAATGGTAATACATGGAGTCGATCTTGCAAATGCGCAATGCTCTGATATCTTGCTGCAGTAAGTTGCATATCACGATTATATTCAGTTGCTTGATCATACTGTTCTTCAAGCGAAGCCATCCGCACGCCAAGCTCAGTTGTTGAGTTGATCATAAATAAATATGCGGCAATAACACCAATCAGCAGCAACGATGCTGCGAGCACTCGAGCGGTTGTCGGCATAGTCATCAGATGCGCTGTTGTTGCGATTGTTTTTGTATTCATATTTGTTTTAGTTATGTTTTTAATATTTTTTTTCAACTACACGAAGTAATGCACTCCGTGATCGTGGGTTTTGTGTAACTTCTTCCATGCTTGGCTTCACTCCTGAACGCGTGATGAGGTTGACAGTTGCTCGATGATCACATCTGCAAACCGGGAAATCAACTGGGCATACGCAATCGGTAACCATTGTTTTAAAAGCTTGCTTGACGATCCTGTCTTCCAGAGAGTGGAACGTAATCATTGCCAATCGACCACCAGGTCGTAGGAGATCAACTGCATCAAATATAAACGAACGCAACTGATCCAGCTCCTCATTCACCGCAATTCTCAAAGCTTGCCATACACGCGTACCAGGATGTGTAGATGATGCTTTTGTATATCGGCGTCTATATATTGATGTACAGATGTCAGCCAATACTGCTCCGGTAATCTCTTCATCTGCACGCCGTGCAACAATACTTTTGGCAATAGGTCCTGCCAGTCGCTCATCAGCATAATCACGAAATATCGCTACCAACTGCTGCACCGACCAAGTCATCAATATATCATGAGCTGTTTGACCATTACGCTGATCAAAACGCATATCAAGCCGATCAGGACTATGGAAGGAAAAGCCACGATCATGGTCATCAAGTTGCATTGATGACAAACCCAGGTCGCACAATATTCCATCTATGCGAGAGATACCATGTGACGCAACTAGTTCGCGTATATTTGTATAACTGTCATGTACAAACGTCACTCGATCTAGATATGACGCTAAGTACTGACGTGCAACGGCAATTGCTTCGCTGTCACGGTCAATACCTAACACCCCTCCGTCGGGCCCCGTCCTCCCCAAGATGTACCGCGTATGCCCACCTCCTCC